>JAKUPZ010000018.1 GCA_022449765.1 Dehalococcoidia bacterium
GGCTTTTCATCCAATTCAGAAGCAGCAGCAATGGGATGCCAGTAACGACGCATGAGTTCACCCATTGGCGTGCCGGGCATGATGCTTGTCAATTTATGATTTTGTTCCGCTGTAAGCATTTGAAATACCTCAATTCCACGTTTGATTTAGGCGCCGTACCATCCATGTTCGTCAACCAGACCACGGATATACGCTATCTGACCAATGTGTTGCATTAAATCGCCTGTTACTCTGGCAATAGTAACCTTTAATATTTGATCACGCTCCCTCATTGACTCAGGGCTAGGACTATCAAGATCTTCCTCTGTTAAATTGTCTAAAAATTCCCTGGATCTTTCACGCGCAGCTTTAAAATAGGAAAGAAGCGTGTCTGAATTTATAGGGTCAAAAGCACGTACTTTTTCTAAGGAATCACCATTTCCAGTACCTGTATTTTCAGGCAAATTGAATTGTTCATGCCATTTTTTTTCTACCCATAGTGAAGGTTTATTTAAAAGTATGGAATAATTATGATCCTGTGTACGTGCGAGATGCCAAGCAACCCATCCTATTGGATTGCTTTCAGGTCCAGCAGGCTGAGTAATCAATTGCTCTAAGGTAAGCCCGGTTAATGCACGCTCCAATACGCCACCTATACGGTCGTATACTGCGTTTGATATTGTTCCTACACCCATTGATACACCTCATGGTTTTGTACATTGAGACTAAATTCGATTATTACCAAGGTCAATCCATTGCAGGGACCAGAGTAGCAGTTGGCATAGAACGAGTACATCCTTAAAATGTGTTCCGGAGTGAAAATGACTAATAATTTTATAGATATAAATCGCTCAGATGGTGTTACGGTAATTACATTAAGTGACCCTCAGACGCGTAATGCGCTTAGTCCTGAAATGGCATTAGAGCTTTATGATGCCTTTGAAATTTTTGAATCTAGTTCGGATGAGAAAGTCTTAATATTGACTGGATTAGACCCCTCTTTTTGCTCTGGGGCTAATATAAAAAAATTCGATCAGGCTATAGATAATTTAAGCACGGATAGCACGAATTCTTTACCCTGGGGGGGAATGGAAGCTCGCTTAGGGCACCATCAAATCGATCGTAAGCATGCAGGGTTTGGCTCTGTTTCAAACGTGCCTTTAAGAATTAATGAAATACAAAAACCTACAATAGCAGCAGTTAACGGCCATGCGGTTGGAGTTGGGCTGGGAATTGCATTGTCATGCGATATAAGGATTGCTTCTGAGAACGCTCAGTTTGCTGAAGCTTTTGTGAGAATGGGCCTTGTTCCAGGAGATGGATCCTGCTGGCAATTACCGCATTTAATTGGCCTGAGCAATACTTACTATATGCAATATACTGGAGACCGGCTTGATGCACATGAGGCTTACCGTATGAACTTAGTTAGTAAAGTCCACCCTCATGATGAATTGATGGCATCGGTAGTTGAATTTGCTAAGAGGCTTGCTGAAGGTGCCACTTACTCTATGTCGCTGACTAAATATCTGGTGCAGCAGTCATTTCAAATGTCGCTTGCAGATAGTTTGTCATTGGCACAAACTGCTCAAGAACTTGCTAGACGATCAGATGACCATAAAGAAGCTGTTAAAGCTTTCTTAGAAAAACGTAAACCGATATTTAGAGGTAAATAAGCATGAAAATTGGAATAGGGCTACCATTTAAAATGCCTACAGATAGTTGGGATTATATTTCTACTGTTGCCCGAAAAGCTGATGAAGGGCCCTTCTCCTCTTTTTCTGCTCTTGATCGCTTGGCATACGATAATTTTGAAGCAATGATTGAGCTTGCCGCTGTGGCTGCAATTACAAAAAGAATTCGATTAGTTACTGCGATACTACTTGCTCCGGTCCGAAATGCAGGAGTTCTTGCTAAAGAAGCCGCAACCATCGATGCAATTTCTAATGGACGACTGACTTTAGGCCTTGCTGTAGGTGGCCGAGAAGATGACGCTATCGTTGCTCCTGTTGAATTCCACGATAGAGGGAAAAGATTTGAAGAGCAATTGGTTTTTATGCGTCGTATTTGGGCTGGTGAAATCATAGAAGGTGCGCAGCGACCTGTTGGGCCTGCTCCTGTCCAAAAAGGAGGGCCCGAAATACTTATTGGTGGTACACATCCGCGTGCAATGGCGCGTGTAGGTAAATTTGCAAATGGCTATGTAATGGGAGGTCGAGCACTTGAAGAGGAATGGGCGAAAGATGTTATCGACCAAGTAAAGAAATCATGGGCTGATGCAGATAGATCAGGAGAACCTAGAATCATAGTTACATTGCCTTGCGCGTTAGGCGAAGGAGCAGAAGATGCGGTAGCCAATGCACTAGGCGATTATTATGGAGGGGCTGGTACAGCTGGGGCGACTCGCCAAGGGCGAGCGCAACCTACCTCCAAATCAATAATTAGAGATGCAATTTCGATGCATGAAAGCCTTGGTACAGATGAGATAATTCTGAGGCCTGTCACTGCTAACCCTGAGCAAATTGATAGACTTGCTGACGCTATTTCTTAGCTCAGATATTAGGTGACTATATAGACACTCAAAATACAAAAAATGGACGAATCCGAGAGTGGATTTCCAAGAATGATGCACTTTTTTCACTTTTTGGCCCGGCGTTTTTACTTGGCTTAGGACGTGGATTTACTGCTCCAATTTTACCATTAATTGCACTGGATTTCGGAGCTAATGCAGCTGGAGCAGGCTTAACTGTTTTTGCGCCTATGCTTGGTGGCGTATTTGCTACGTTGCCAACTGGTTATCTGATAGATCGAATAGGTCGTAGGAAAATGTTGATTGCAGGGCCGTTAATTACTGCCGTGTCTGCATTTTTATCATTTATAGCGACATCTTACCTTGAGCTTCTTTTATACCTTTCAATAGGCGGAATTGCGCAACAAATTTGGCAAATGAGTCGATTAGCTGCTATTGCGGACTCCGGTGCTCCGCAGAGCCGTGGTCGAATGATTACTGGGATGGCGGGAGTTAATCGTACTGGAATCATGGTTGGCCCAATTCTTGGCGGGATTATTGGTGAGTTCTACGGATTACGAACTCCTTTCTTAATGTTTGGAATTGCGTCATTACTTGCTACTGTACCTTCCTATCTTCTTATCAAGGAAACTGCGCCTACAGTATTAGCTCGAAGGCGAGGCGAGGATATATCGAGCAGTGCTACCTCATGGAGTAAATTACTTACTCGATCAGTAATCGTTCTTTTTGCGGCGCAATTTTTGGCTAACGTAGGTCGTGGAGGCGTTCAGGGGCAATCGGGTATATACGTAATATTTGCAGCTTACGCATATGGCTTAGGTTCAGTCGAGCTTGGAGGGTTGATTACGGCAATGGGGTTTGTGAGCATTCCTGTGACCCTCACTGCAGGCCAGATAATGGATAGGTTTGGGCGTAAAAGGACGATAGTCCCTGCTAGCGCGACTCTCGGCATAGGCCTTTTTTTCATGGCCATTGTCGCTGCGTATGAGCAACCGCTCGCATTGTTTATTGGTGCATTTGTTTTTATTAATTTAGCTGTTTCATTCATGGCTGGATCGATGCAAACGCTTGGCTCGGACATTGCCCCTGCAGAAGCACGTGGTAAATTTTTTGGAGTCAACAGGCTCATCGCAGAAGCAGGATCCATGAGCAACCCGGGTGTATTTATTATAGCTACTGCAACGATTGCTGGGGGCGTTGGATTTGGATCTGCTTTTCTGATAATGGCAGTTTGCGCATTGAGTTCCTCTTCACTTGTAGGGTTTCTTTTACGCGAAACACTTACTAAAGTGAAGAAGTAGCCAATCTCTTATGAGGCTCCGCAATAGACCCTCCTATCAGGTTTTCTACAACCATTGTGCTAGCCCCGTAAATAATATATTCCTGCCCTGTTTGAAAACGCTCACCCTGAATCATGCTAGTAAGCAATTGCGCGGCTCCTCTACTTACGCGACCAATTGGAAGATTTACAAACGTAAAAGGATTTCTATCTAGCTGAGGAATAAAATCTCTGTTGCCTAGTGAAGTGACGCTTAAGTCCCTAGGCCAACGAGTGCTGCTTTCAAAGCACGCTCTTGCTAAAAGCTGTAGGTGGGACGGAGTCGTAAAAATTGCACTGCATTGAGTCAAAATATCTTTTACCTCTGTCGTGTCCTGTCCTGATGGAGACCAAATGATAGATTCCTCTTCATCAAATTCCAGGTTCAAATTTTTCCATGCTTGATCGATTCCTCGAAATCGACCCCCAAATCCTGCTCCTGTCCCTGCAAGTAGCGCACGAATCTTGGAATGTCCCTCATCGACCAATATCTTTAGAGCCAATTGGACCGCAGCTATCGAATCCCAGCCGATACTGGCGACTCCTGGAGGTAGATTAATAGGCCCTGTCCAGGGCTTGAGCAGGACGCACGGTATCTGCGCTGAAATAGCTGGCTCAAGAGAATCCAATAAATCACTGTCAGGGTCAGGTACTTCGCCTGGAACACCGCAGAAAAGCAGTCCGGATATGCCAGTTCGAATTGCTTCGTTAATATAAAATCTTCGTATTCTATGTTCTGCGCTGCAGTCTAATATTAAACACCGGTAACCTAACCCTTCGAGAGTCGATCTTGCGACCTTTGCAATTGGTCCAAATAGGCTAGGGTTCATGAGATCCCACGTAATTAGCATGATTGTAGGAACTGTGTCATTAGGATTCTTTATAATCCGATCAGATGGAAGTCCTTGTAAATGAAGATGATCTAAAGTTAAGTTGGTGAGCTGCTCTTTAGGGACCCCGAAACTCTCTAAAGCGTCACATACTCCGGCTATTTTTTGACTTGGTATTACTATTCTTCCACTGCACCAGTTATGAACAGTCTGCAGTGTTACATTCAGCTTGTACGCCAAACTGGATCGCGATATATGGTGTTCTTTTAGCAATTTGCCTAGCATTTTTTCTCTATTATATAAATGAAATTACAATTATTAGGATACTGTTTTGTAATATAATTTGGCAATATAATTGCGACTATCATGATAAATATTCGCGGAATCTAGGTGTGGTCACAGAACCCCGCCAGTTCGCTAATAACTTGGTGCGTAAGCCCAAGAACAAATATCACGGGAGGGGATATGAAAATCCAACCTAGTAAATGGTTAACAGGTGTAGCTCTCGGTGCCACAATGATGATGGCACTTGTTGCATGTGGCGGGGATGACCCGACACCTGCACCAGCAGCCTCTGCTCCAGCAGCGGCAGCGCCAACTGCTACTCCAAAACCAGCTCCTACAGCAACTCCAAGGCCTGTAGAGCGCAAACCTGCTGCAACAGCTACACCTACAAGTAGCGAGGCTGCGGCACCTGCAGCGCCAGCGATTTCTTTCGAAGGAAAGACTATTCGTATTGTCGCTAACTCATCACCTGGTGGTGGTACAGACACACAGGGTCGTGTAATGGCTGCTTTCATGAGCAAGTACATACCTGGTAACCCTCGCGTCGTATTTACCAACCAGCCAAACAAGCCACTAGAGTATCTCTATGCTGCTACTGAAGCTCCTACGGATGGAACCTACGTCTCTTGGAACAGCACGCCTCAGTTAGCTTTTGGTTTTGAGGAAGACACTAAGTACATCAAGCGAAGCACATTCCAGGCGTTGGGTTCTACTATTGACCCGACTCGTTCTTGGATGACTTACGACCCAACTGGTAACCTTGGTGCAGATGCTGCTACCAAGTGTCTTGCTGACTTCTCAGGTATGAGCAGTACTGGCGGTGGAGATCACGGGCAGTTCTTGCTTGCTGACGAAATTTCAGACATTTCTGAAGGAAACCCAACATTCCTAGCTTCCGTTTATGCTTCGGAACAGTTGGACATTCCGTTTAAATACTTTGCCTTTGACACCGTTGATACTAACGCCGTTAAGACTATGTGGGCACGCGGTGATATCAACAGTACAGTTCGATCGAGCCTCTGGTACCGCTTCCCTGTGGAGCATCCAGACTGGATTCCTTCAGGCTTAATGCGTTCCTATGCAGGAATGGGCCCTGGTACACTTCGAGCTAATGCTCAGACAGAGCCTCACTGCCCTGACGTTCGCGATGCTTTAAACGACGAACAGGACAACGTGTTTAATTCCATGATGGGACCAACAAACTACGCTTCGAAGTCCCTATGGTTGCCACCTGGAACCTCTGACGAAATAGCTGATGCAATGTCAGCAGCTTTTGAGAAAGCACTAACTACTGATAAAGACCTTATTTCGAAGTACGCTGGTGTTGCTGGTGAGGAACCTGGATGGATGGACCGTAAAGCCCTTGGTGATGCCACTAAGGAAAATGAAGCACTGCTTCAAGGTTCCGCTGCAATAATTGAAGAGCAGAAGAACCGATTGCTATCTAAGTTCTTCCCACAGTATTTGGGTGGATAGGACGAATTAGTTGACAGTAATAGGGGGACGGTTACGGCCGTCCCCCTTTTGAATTTGTAACTGGGAGTACAGCTATGCTTGCTGATTTCTGGGCGGGATTATCTTATTTAGGTACTTGGGGATACTGGGCTGGTTTCATGGCGGCTGTATTTATTACAGTGCCTATAGCACTTATACCTGGTATTTCAGCTACTTTGGTGATGGCAATTACCATCCCCTTCATTGTTATTTCAGTTCAAGACCCAGTAATTGGTCTAGCAATGCTGGCTACACTTACAGGTATTGATAATACCCTTGATTCAATTCCTTCAATCTTACTGGGAATGCCCGGAGGTGCTACTCAGGTAACCTTTTTAGAAGGTAACCAATTAGCACAAAGAGGTGAGGCTGCTCACACTTTGGGTGCAGTATATGCAGTTTCTGCGATTGGTGGTGTTGTAGGTGCAGTTTCTCTAGCATTCATTATTCCTGTCATATCGCCTTTCGTATTGGCCTTTGGTTTTGCGGAAATTGCTGCAATGGCAATGTTTGGTGTCGCAATGGTTGCAGCGCTTAGTGGCGGTGCGATGATTAAAGGTATTTTTGCAGCTGTGCTGGGCATGTTAGTCAGTGTTGTTGGTCCGGGGAAAGTAAGCTTGGATCTGCGATTTATGTATGATCAACAATGGCTTTTCGATGGACTGCCGCTTATTGCTACGACAATTGGTGTTTTCGCTCTTCCTGAAATCATAGATTTAACAATGACGAGGAAGCCTCTAGCTCCCAAAGATGCAAAGATCAGTTACAACGAGATTTTCAGAGGGGCTAGGTACGGTTTCAGCCGCTGGCCCATGGCGATTCGCCAGTCGTTGTTCGGAGTTTTCCTTGGTGCGGTCCCTGGCATAGGGAGCGGTGTGGTTGACTGGATGTCATACGCTTTCGGTATATTTTGGACCAAAGATAAAAGTCAATTTGGTAGAGGAAACCTTGACGGTGTACTTTTTGCGGAATCTGCCCAGAATGCTAAGGAAGGAGGGCAGGCTATACCTACCCTCGCTCTAGGTATTCCGGGTGGACGCGCTTGGGCCTTCGTCATAGTCGCTATGCTTGCCTATGGGATAGCCCCGGGGCAGAGAATGCTTGAAGACCATGCTGATATTACGATAATGATCGTTCTTAGCCTTGGATTAGGTAACTTGTTTGTAACTATGCTTGGCTTAGGTTTCACTCGACAAATGGCCAGGCTGACATTGATTCCTTACCCAGTACTCGGGTTCCTGATTATCCCGATTTCATTGTTGGCCGCGTTCCAGGACACTAGGGATGTAAGCGCGATTGGTATAGTGCTTGTAGGTGCCACTTTGGGCATGCTTATGAAGAAATACCGATGGCCGCGACCGCCTTTACTGATTGGATTCATACTTGGCCCGATAATTGAGTCAAATATCACAAATTCAGTTGGCCGTTATGACTGGGTAGGCACTTTCACTCGACCGTTGTTTATTGTTTTAGTTGTACTCGCCATTACTATAGCGGCAGTGTTTACAAGATATATGAATATGGGCGCACCTGCTGACCCTGCAGCAAATGCAGGCGGCCTTGCGGGTAGATTGCAATCACTACGATGGAAATTTCACCCTGATCAAGTTTTCTCAGGTGTAATGGTTCTATTGATGGCGTATGCGGTCTATGAATCTTCATCCTTCTCGTTCATGGGTAAATGGTTCCCGATGGGATTGTCAATTCTTGGCCTCGCCTTGTCTTCAATGCAGTTCTTGCGTGAAGGGTTTGGTGCAAAAACTGGAGCCATCATGGATATAGGAATACGAAGCGAAGGAGTTGCTGGAGCTCGCTCTGCAGGAATTATTTTCCTCGTATTACTATCGACGATGTTGATCATTGCAGGACTTTTCCAAGACGGCTTGAAATGGGGAGCTTTATTCATCGCTACAATTGGCCCGCCCGCAATGATGTGGAACCGCCCACCGCAATGGAACATTGTGTCCATAGTTAATTCAAATCGCACAGGCGTGATCGGTGGTTCAATAGCAGGAGTTTTGATACTTACGCTGAATATGCTCTTCTTTGACTACCTGCTTGCCGTTTTCTGGCCAAAGGCATTTATACTGGATTGGTTTGGACTAAAGAGTATCATGGAGCTCTTCGGTGGCTAGTTAATAGGATATATAAAGAGAGAGGGCTCCAGAGAGTCCTCTCTCTTCTATTGCAGCATTTAATTTTTCGTAGTAGATAGATTTATAGTGTTCTCATGAAAAGACTGCTGGTTGAAGGTTTTCAAGTCCGACCTACACATGCAATTATTGCACTTACAGTAGCGGTTTGCTTCATGCTTCTAGGTACCTTACTTTTAAATAATGTTGGGAATCTTGCAGAGCGGACTGAATCCTCAATGGCTACTTATGAGGATGGCAAACTTACATTTGAGGCTAAAGACGGAAGAAATGTTGTAGTTGCCAGAGAAGACCCGTGCAAACGTAGAGGCCCACGCCCTGCTAATAAATGCTTGTTGTTCTTTGAAAACGGCGATGATGTCGTTGTTACATACGATTCCGAAAACCCTTCGCGAACATGGCTTGGGCCTACACCTGGAGGCTTGACAGCCGTTACGATCTTATGGAGTGGTATTGCACTAGCAATATTCGCAGCGCTCTGGCTGGTATTTACATCCAGATGGTACCGCCGCCTTACGAGTTCATCTATTGCCCAGCGCTTTTTGGATGACAACGGAACTGACTAATTGATTATCTCAGAAGTTTGATTTTCAATTTCAGGAAACAGCAACGATTTGACTACTACGGGAACAACTCTTGCCGGGTAAATCATTTCGCCTACATCAATGTAATCAAATTCTTGTAAATACAAATTATCAATGGATATCACAGGGTTCCGTAAACCTATATCTTTTGAAATGGTGTCTCCAATGATTTTGGCAAAATCTCCCGTAAATATAAGCATTAATGGGGATCCACTAGCGATGGTATTGGGAAGGGATTGAACTATTCCATCAGCTATTTTCCGTAACTGGCTGTATCTGGGAAGCCCGTCCCAATCGAATGCTAAGGCTACTTGCTGATCGCCTTCAATAAGATCTTGTCGACTGAATGCACTTTGTACTAACTCAACTACTTCTTCCGGTTCAACGACATAATCTTCACTTAACTTTGATATCAGCACTGGAATATTCCGGAAAGGCAGAAGGTTTGGATCAGAAATAGATAAGGTGTTCCCGCTGAGTTGTACAGTAAATTGAGAAGCTCCAATTACTGTTGCACGTATGCGTTCTGTAGCGCTTGCTACAGGCTTTACGATCTCCGAAGTTGCAATCTTCCCGCGCAAATGCTCTGCCAATGGAACTGCAAGATCTCCGAAATCGTTTGTTTCAAGCTCATATATATACTCTGAAACTCCGCCAGAGAAAACAATGGAGTCGAAGAATATATCCTGAGGAAGATCCGGAGTGAGTAATAATGCTTCTGTTAAAGGTGATCGTTGATTACCATGAATTAGTTCAATCAGGCATGAGGCGAGAGTATTAGCTATTGCTTTACGATTACTTTCAGATAATGACTCCCCAAGTTTAAGATCGAGTGAAATTGATTCTGCAGCTAACCTTGCTGCATCTTCTATCCTGATGATTTTCCCTTGATCATCAGTAGCTATAAGCCTTCCACCCACATTTATTGCGGCAGTTTGCTTAATCCTTCCAGCCTCTACTAAAGCAAACTTGGTGGTGCCTCCGCCAATATCAACATTTAATACAATTTGTCGAGGGTTTCGAGATAATTTCACTGCACCCGAGCCGTTCGCTGCAAGGATTGACTCGAGATTATGCCCTGCAGATGCACAGACAAATTTACCAGCAGAGTCGGCAAATAAATCTGCTATAGAATGTGCGTTCCTGCGCTTTATTGCTTCTCCTGTCAAAATAATTGCACCACTATCAATGTCAGAGGGTGTTACTTCTGCTTCTCTATAAGCAGAGCTTACAAATGATTCTAATTCGTCAGTATTTATTAAATTATCAGACGTATACGGAGTTAGCAGAATGTCCGACTTGTATAGAGTCTGCCGATCCACAACAACGTATCTACTGGAGTGCATTTCCTGTATGCGCTGGAGGGTAATATTAGAAAACATTAGGTGAGACGTAGACGAGCCAATATCGATACCTACAGTTTTTAGCTCAATAGTCTCATAGTGGTAGTAGTCGTGATCCGGGTTGTTTAATTCAACATTTAATTTTGCTAGTCGCTCTTCATCAGGATCGTGAAGATGAGCCCATGGTTCATCGTGCATCTTATACCTCAAATTATATAGGCAGGAGTTTAAGTTTATACTAAGGTTGAGACCTTACTGCATCGAGCATATCATGACTTTACTATCTCTACTTCAAGGTGACCAAATATGAATGGCGTTTATAAATCACATAGTCCTGTTCTCACTACAAAAGGACTTGTTGGGTCAGCATCTCCACTCGCTGGATCAATCGGTGCTCAGGTGATGAGAGAAGGGGGCAACGCTTTTGATGCTGCTGTAGCAGTGGCAGCGGCTGAAGCAGTGACATTGCCTATGATGTGCGGATTAGGAGGCGAAGTTTTTGCACTGCTCTACCATGCAAAATCAAATAAAATTTACGGGATTTCTGGGTCTGGGCGTGCACCTCTTGGGGCAACGAGGGAGTATTTTGTCGACCTTGGTTACGTAAAAATGCCACCTGACGGCCCATTGACACCTGCTGTTCCTGGCGAAGTACATGCTTGGCAAACCATTTTAGATAAATTTGGTACAAAGAGTTTGAGCGATCTACTTCAGCCAGCTATCGATCTGGCTGAGAACGGATTCCCTCTCCCGGTACGTTCAGCAAGTTACTTTGTGAAGCCTTTTTATGACAAATTAGCAAAGTACCCGTCTACGAAGAAAATATTCATTAAAGGAGACGGCTCTCCATATGAATTGGGTGACGTGTTGATTCAAAGGAACTTGGCTGATTCTCTAAGAAGAATTGCAGAGGGTGGCCCAGATGAATTTTATAAAGGTGCTCTTGCAAAAGAACTAGCAAAGGCCATTATCGAATCCGGTGGGTTGATTGACGAATCAGATTTAGCTAATCAAGAAACTATGCTTTATGAGAACCCGCCTTCAATTGAATTTCACGGACACACTGTGTATGCAACAGACTTACCATCACAGGGCGTATTGACACTAGAAATATTGAGCATCCTTGATGGATTTGATTTGGCAAAAATGGGACACAATACGCCCGAATCAATCCATACTATGATTGAAGCGAAACGTTTGGCATTTGCAGACCGTTTGGCTTATGTGGGGGACCCTGAGTTCGTTAAAGTTCCCATGGAAGAGTTACTGTCGAAGGAATATGCTGCAAGCAGGCGGGATCGTATTGATCCTCAGTCTATGGCAGAAATCGTTCCAGCCGGAGAATTGTTAAATTCGGCTTCCCCGAACCCTAGTACTTCATACTTTAATGTAATTGATAGTGAAGGCAACGCACTTTCATTCATTCATAGCCTGTCGCAATACTTCGGAAGTGGTTTTGTAGCAGGTGATACTGGCATCTTATTAAATGACCGAGCAGGGAGAGGTTTCTACTTAGATGAAGGGCATGTGAATGTGATTGCCCCGGGTAAGAAAACCATTAATACAATACATACATATATGGTATTCAAGGATGATAAGCCTGTGCTCGTTGGCGGTACGCCTGGTGGAGATAATCAGCCTCAGTGGAACGCACAAACTATTTCAAATGTGATTGACCACGGTATGGATGTTCAGGAAGCTGCAGATGCTCCAAGGTGGGCGCATTTCCCTGGTACGGACCCTCGTACAATTGATGAAGAGATGGTCTTACGAATGGAGGAAGGCTTCTCTTCCTCTATTAGATCAGAAATTGAAGAAAAAGGGCATAAAATAGTTGAATATCCATTGGTAGGTACCCCTGGAGCAGTGCAGCTTATTGGTATTGATCATGCTAGAGGTGTACATGCTGGAGGTACTGATCGAAGGTCAGACGGATATCCTATACCGGAGTAACTATGACAATAACACTAATGGCAGACCATGAATATGCGGCTCAGCACCTTGCAAGCGGGAGAGTTAAAATTGAAGGATTTGACGTAGAGATTGTTTGGCCCCAAGGAGGGGCTGGTTCAGTTTATGCCGAGCTTTTTCAAGACCCTCCTTATGATGTAATGGTTATTCCTATGACGAATTACCTGATTGCTCTTGATCAAGGAGAGCAGCTGATAGGAATACCTGTTTTCCCTGACGTCTCATTCCCTCACCTGGGTGTTCAAACTACCGAGAACTCAGGTATTAAAACAGCTAAAGATTTAGAAGGAAAAAGAGTAGGTATTCGAGGATGGGGTTTTAACCCTGGTACTTGGATGAGAGGTATATTGGCAGACCAGTATGATGTTGATTTAACAAAAATTGACTGGGTGGAAGCTGAACCCAATTCGTTAATGAAAATTGAATATGCAAGAGATGAAAGGTTCCGTGTTTCAAAAGGAGGAGACCAAGTAAGAGAACTAGAATCTGGAGAACTCGATGCGGTTTTGTTTGATAGAACAGGACCTAGTCTCGCGGGGAATAGGAAATCTCTTTTCCAGAACCCACTTCAAGAGGCTATCCAATACTACCAACGATTTGATGTATTTCCTGTAAATGTGATGCTTGTTGCGAAAACCAATACACTCAATGAAAACCCAGGGCTTGCACGTGCCATACTACGTGCATGCGACACGGCTCGTGATTTTTACAATTTAGAAGCTCAAAATGATGAAGAACATATGGGCCTGCCAATCCACTGGCTTAGAGGTAATGGACTGTTTCCTCATTTGAATGGAATTGATGAAAATAGAAAGTCACTTCAGACTATTGTGCGTTATTCCTACAACTTAGGGTTGATCTCTAGGGAATTTACACCTGAAGAACTATTTTCTAATGAATGTATTAATTAGCTTTCTGAACCTCTGCTACTCCAAGTTTAAAGGCCTCTATAGTTTGTTGGATGTCTTCATCGCTATGGCAAAAACCGACATAAAATTTCCCCGGAGATTTGAAAATCCCATTCTCTAAGAGCGTACGATCAAATATTTTGTTAAGCGTTTTATTAGTTAGTGTTGAGCGGTAGTCAATAATTGGGTTGCTTGTGAACAATACGTCAAACATCATGTTTATGCCTGTAACTGTGGCAGGCACTTCAGCTTCGTCAAATAAACCCTGAAGAGTAGATTTGAGGTAATTGGATTTCGAATGATAATTTTCATAAGAACATTCATTCCTAAGAATCTCTAATGTCGTTAGGCCTGCTACGCAGGCTACTGGGTTTCCATTTAGAGTACCTATGTGCGGAATATATTGGCTGGGATTGACAGATTTTTGATCGTACGTCGCCATTATTTCTTCTTTCCCAACGACTGCAGCTAACGGGTATCCGCCCCCTACAATTTTCCCTATTGCTGCTAGGTCGGGTACCACGTTGTAATAGGCTTGAGCGCCGCCGTAGGCTAATCTAAACCCGGTTACTATTTCGTCAAATACCAGTAGCACATCATATTTTCTAGTTAATTCTCTCAGGCCCGCTAAGAAACCAGGCTGCGGTTCTATGATTCGCTGCACTGGCTCAACAATTACTGCTGCGATTTCATTGTGATGCCGCTCCAGAAGCTCGGCGACATATATAAGATCATTATATGGAGCCACAAGAACAGTTTCAGCAATAACCTTAGGAATACCTGCCGAACTAGGCTCAGGATCAGGGAAAGGGAGGTTACCCGACGGCGACAGGCTCATCTGAGAGTAATCATGCATTCCATGAAACCCGCCTTCAAATTTCAAGATCTTATCGCGCCCCGTATACGCCCTAGCCACTTTAAGAGCGTTGTAAGTAGCTTCTGTACCTGAGCTAACGTAGCGTACTTGCTCAGCACAAGGCATTGCCTTAATAATCTCCTCGGCTAATTGAATTGCATATCGGTTTTGGGTGAAAAAAGTAGAGCCTTTTTTGACGACTTCTGTGACTGCGTCTACTACCAGAGGGTGAGCGTGTCCTAATACCATTGGGCCTGAGCCAAGGAGGTAGTCTATATAGTGATTCCCACTAATATCACGAATATGTGATCCGCTGCCAGAATCGACTACAAAATCATAACCTTCCTCTAATCGGATATTGCCTAAACTCCCACCAGGAAAGACCCTGTCTGCAGCCTCAAGCAAATTAAATTCTTCATTATTACGTTTCATTATGCACACTAAAATCTCATTTAATTCTGTAATTACAAATTACCATATTACGCGTCACAATTTTCCCTCATGTTAGGTTATTATGTGCGAACAGGGAATCCGATTTAGAGATTCTTGCACATAGGACAACACACGGAGGAAGAAATGGCAGTTAATGAGACAGCTGAAGTAAGTGTCGGTGGAGAGCAAATGGCTATCCACACTTCACGCCCGGATGGCGCAGATAAGAGTCCAGCAATTATCGTCATTCAGGAAATTTTTGGAGTTAACAACAATATAAAAAGTATTGCAGAGCGTTTTGCTAATGAAGGGTATTTCGCTGCAGCTCCAGAAATGTTTCATCGCTCCGGATCAGGCATTGATATTCCTTTTTCTGAGATGGAAAAGGCATTTGCCGAACGCGGAAAGCTTAGTGGCGATAACATCGAAGATGATGTACAGGCCACAATTGATTATTTAAAAAATAACCCTAATGTAGATGCTTCAAATATTGGGATAGTAGGATTTTGCTTTGGCGGAATGGTTTCTTATTTGGGCTCAACAAACACCGACATTAGCGCGGCCGCTGTCTACTATGGAGGCGGAATACTTCCACGACCTGACGCAGCCGAAGGAACTCCTAGGCTTTTAGATGCTACCGCTGATGCAGTACAAGCTCCTATCATTGGATTCTGGGGCGATCAGGACGGCGGTATTCCAGTATCTAATGTTGAGGAAATTGAAAAGACCCTTAAAGCTAAAGGTAAGTCGATAGAAAACCATGTATATGAAGGCGCAGGCCACGGATTCTTTTGCGAAGATCGCGGAAGTTACAACGAGGCAGCTGCAAACGATTCTTGGCCCAAAGCGTTAGCTTTTTTTGCAGAGCATTTAAAGTAGGAAATTAGATACAAACGGGGAGGTAAGTCGTTCTCCCCGTTTGTATCTAATCAAATCTAATCAAGTCATCCTGACTGAGATCTTATCGAAAAGACTAATGATTTTACGGTAACTGGTATTACCTCAGATGCACCCATCGGTTTGCCTACATCGACGTAATCTAAATCTCCTACTTCGATTCCATCTATTGCAATAACTGCACGATCTAAGCCTATTTCTTCTTTTATAATCCCTCCAAGGGATTTTGCTACATCTACATCCACGACTAGAAATACTGGAGCTGATGCATGTTCTTTACTGGTAATACTTACTATGGACTCAGCTAATTTCCTTATGTACGTGTAATCAGGCTGACCCTCAATAGACATTGCAAGCACCATAGTTGGAGGTAACTCTGAAAGGTCATATTTGCCGACCCCAGCTAAAAGCGCAGCTTTCATCTCCTCGCTTGTTTGCTCTTTGTATATAAAGGCTCTTGCTACCTGGATTCCACGTACAGGAAGTACATCATGTGTGGATATATAGCTTGTACTTCCGCTTGCTTGCAAAGTGTATTCCCCAGCCCCTATAACGGTGGCTCTTATACCTTCTGAAGGAGTAATCAGTACCCCAGGTTTCAAAATCGATTTTGAACGAACACTAACTTCTTTACCGAACCAAGGGCCTATATCTCCATAGACATCTTGAGTTCTATCGTAGACATATTCCGAGACACCGCCAGAATACACAATGTGGTCAACGTCTTCTAAAGAATTAACCTCAAGCCCGTCGGTTAGCAGCAATGATGCAGTGAGAGGATCTACTGTTCCGCCACTAAGGACATCAAAAAGTATATCCGCCATTTTGATAGCAAATTCTTCTCTCAATGATTCTGTTAGCTTCTCTCCTACTTCAATTTCATGTCCTAGCGCTTTCATAATCGTGCGTGCAGGTTGCTCTACGCGTGTGATGGTCATGGAGTCGTCGTATGCGATTAGACGTGCTCCAATTTCAACTGCGACCATTTGCGCAATTTCACCACCTTTGATGAGGGAAATTTTAGTGGTTCCCCCACCCATGTCCACATCTAAGACAGAATTCGAATGGCTTTTAGAAATTCCGACTGCTCCAGACCCAAAAGCAGCGAGCAGTGCCTCATGCATAGGACCTGCAGAGGCGCAAATGAAGCGCCCTGACTCTTCTGAGAAATACTCTAGTATGGGCTGCGCGTTTTCTTTTTTAAGAGCTTCACCTGTGATGACGACTGCTCCAGTATCGATGTCGTCTGGTGTGAAACCAGCTTCGTTGTAAGAAGTCTCAATAAACTTTTGGACTGCTTCTGTATCAATTGCTGTACCTGATGAATACGGAGTTAGCATGATAGGGGAGCGGTAAAGTACATCTCTGTTCGTAACTACGAACTTAGCCGAAAGCCCTGCTCCCTCACGTCGCAAAATTAGTTGAGAAAAAATAGTGTGAGTGGTCGAAGAACCAATATCTATTCCTACACTACGTAAAGTGAATTTCTCTATTCCTTCAATATCTTCTGCATCTTCGCTGTCTAGTAGATCAAAAGCATTGCCATGATCGTGATCTTCTCCGTCGTGCATAACCTTTTACCTCTTAGTCTCTAATATCTTGTAATAACCATTCCGTAGGAATGTGATGGCCCAACCCTTTTGCAATTGCGAGCTCATATGCTCTTCCAGCGACTGCAAAAAACTGCGCCCCTTGAATGTTCCCTCTTTCGGAGTAAGTAACCGAAGATGTACTTGGTCTACCTTCAGCGCCTTCTAATAGCTCTTGAAGGAAAACTACTCGATTTTCTGCAACTACTCCATGTGCTCTGGAAACTCTCGATTCCGATTGATGGCTTGATGCAGGTCTCCCGTCAAATGCATTTGCTTCGTAAGCAATTAGCTCATCATGTAATCCCATTTCAGGAATCCCTACGGGCGCAGGTGCTGAGCCAAGTCGCAAAGATCGATCGATTCGCTCAAGGGCTTCCCCGTCTATTCGCCCTCCTACACAAGTCAAGTGGGCGCCATCTTCAATATCTTTTCCAAAAATTATGGGCTCCACTGAATCTGTGCATCCGGCAATGATATCTGCCCCTTTACATGCGGCATCTGCGCTTTCTACCGGTATGACCTCAATGCCCAATTTATCTTCAATTTCTTTGGCATATGCGTCTCGATTAGCCTTAGTAGGACTATATACTTGGATACGCTTAATATTTCTGACAGCCGCAAATGACTCTGCATGCGAACGTGCCATACCGCCAGAACCAATCATTGCGACAACTTCGGCGTTCTCTTTGGCCATGTAACTAGCTCCTATCCCTGAATCAGCACCTACACGCATATGCTGAAGGTATCCGTCATTCATGATTGCCAAGGGTTCGCCATTTTCAACATTCATCAGTAAAATTAAGCCGCAAAAGAGACCAGGCTGCACGCAGTATTTTTCCTCAGTATGAGCGCCATCGTACTCTTGTTCGTATACAATGTCAGATTTCATGCGGATAGCAAAATACCCTGAAGCTGAGCCCCCTTCCATCGTTCCCCACTGGTACATTTTTTTTGGGTCTGAGGTTGGTAGCCTGATATCGATTCTTGGCCTGCATACAGCCTCGGTACGAGCCAATTGTTCATAGGCTGTTTTGAGGGAACTTATCGTGTCGTGCATGGTAAGGACACTTGCGATGTCGTCATTATTGAGTATTACTGTCATACTGCCTCCATTATCTGTCGCGATTCCTACACAGATGCACCGTGCCTCGCGACACGGTGCATCTCAATACTTTAATTGCAAGTAGCCTAAATTTTCCCTGCAGCTTCTCTTCGGTCCAGGATAGGACTGTACATAGTTGCAGCTCCTTGCCTTGACGAAGTATCCACGTAATTGTGTTGTTCCGTCATGAAAGGTATGTAGGTATTTTGCTCGGGATCTCGGTAGACTTCCATGGGGTCTCCACCATCTTCTACCCTGCGCATGTTATCTTCGAGCATTTGCCTGAACATAATGATCCCTTTGTCGGATCGACCAAGGTGCTCCCCTGTTCTATCCGCAATTGCTCCTTGGGTAATCCAAGCTGCGGGGTCTTGTGCTGAATTACTTCGAAGCTCTTCATAAACTGGCTGGCCATTTTCATCTAATGATGGAACTGGCGGCATGTAAAATGGTATTTCCTCAGGCGTCTGTTCAGTATCTCCATCAACCATTGGGTAGCATGCTACCCACCAATGGGCAGTTGTTTCATCGTCGATAGGTGTACGTATCTGAAATGCTGGCCCAATGAGGAAAGCTTGATTCCGAGTCGGAGTGCTAAGGTTGAAGCCATCTCCTCCTTGCCGCAAGTAATTTGGGAATACTATGGGATGACCATCTTTCCACTCCGTATCCTCTTCTGAGCCGCCCTCCCATATTCGACGTTTAATAATCCCATGTTCAAATTCATCAAAAGCAATAACTTTATGGGCACGGCGCGTTCGGCGTTCTTCTTCACCATTCATTTCACGTATGAAATTTGCCCATGCGACATGAAGCCACTCGAGGTGCACGGGATCCAGTGAATTCTCCTGGCATTGCAGCCAGTTACACGCAAGCTCCGCATATCCAATATCGCGTACTACGCCAGTTGCAGCAAATACGTCATAGTTCGGGATTAAAGGAACAGGCTGTGGTCCAAGGTATGCAAATACCAAGCCTGCTTTTACTTCTACCGGGTATGCCTTCATCTGGATTTTGTCT
>JAKUPZ010000019.1 GCA_022449765.1 Dehalococcoidia bacterium
TTTCCGTCTTGAATCAAATGCTCTTCTACTAAGGCCATACCAATCCCTTGAATAGCGCCTCCTAAAATTTGACCACGATGTCCCTCAGGATTAATTATTGTCCCAACGTCGTGGGCCCTTATGAACTTTGTCACTCGGACCAGCCCTGGTTCTACATCGACTTCAACTTCTGCTGCCTGAGCAGTAAATTCGGTGCTAGGAGGGTCAGGGAAAATAGGTACAGATTTGTAAGCATCAATTATCGCGTCTCCTTGAAAATGGTCGCACAGCGCGCTATAACCTTGATCGAAGTCTTCACTTCCAGTGAGTTCTAAAAGATGATTCTTTATTGTTTTTAACCCTTCCATAACCGTGGCACCGAGCGCGAAGGTCACTCTACTACCAGAAACCCCCAGATCGAATGGTAATTGGTCTGTTGGTGCTGCTTTAACTTGTATCCGATTTGGTGAAATAGAAAGATTTTCGGCAATAATTTGCTGCATTGCAGTGTATGCGCCCTGTCCAGGATCTGCCACGGGCACAAATAAAGTGATGTTTCCATTGGTGTGTACTACTATTTGGCAACTAGAGTCTCCTCCTATTGGCCCACGCTCGTACATCGCTATCCCTCTGCCTACATGAGATCCTTTCGGAGTTCCCCATCCAATTTTTTCAGCAGCTGCATCAAGCACCTCTATAGCTTTTATAGTCCCCCATTTTTCTTCATTTGGAGCAAGGTCACCTTGCCGTAATAAATTTTTCCTACGGAACTCATATGCATCTATGCCCAGCTCGCTCGCCACAATATTCAAATGCGATTCAATAGCAAAATTTATCTGTGGACCTCCGGGTGAACGCATATGCCCAGAAGGTAAAGTATTTGTGTAGGCGATATGGCTTGTGACATCTAATGCAGTGAATCGATAGCAGCTGCCAGCCTGTTCTAAGCCATGTAGATTTATATTAGGCGCAGGTTTAAACGCACCATAAGCGCCACCATCGAAAACGGCATCCACTTGCAGGCTTGTCAAATTCCCTTGCGATGTCACACCAGTGGACACTGTTATTTTAGATGGATGGCGACTATTAGCAGCAAGAAGTTCTTCTTGGTAAGTCATTACAATTTTTACTGGCTTACCAGCATGCTTAGAAAGAAGATACGCAACAGGTACATCCATTGGAGATCCTTTGCCTCCAAAATCGCCTCCCACAGGCATTGGATGAACCCTTACGGAGGTAGGCTCTATTTCAAAAGTTGCCGCAAGTTGCATGCGGAGCAAGTGTGGAGATTTATTTGAGGCCCATACATTGGTAATTCCGTCGGTACCAACATCTACCATGCAAGCGTGTGTTTCCATATATCCGTGGTGCTCTTTTTGTGTATAAAACGTATTGGAAATGACACGATCAGAAACCCTTAACTCTTTGTCTACATCCCCGTGTGTCCATCGACCATACGAACAAAGATTAGGTAATTCAGGTTGATCAGGGTGGCTGAAAGCCCCTGGGTAAGATTGAGGAGATTCATGAATCAATGGCGCGTTATGCCGCAATGCAGCGTCGACTGTGTAGACTGGTTCGAGTTCCTCATATTGAACATGTATAAGCTCTAAGGCTTGATTAACTGTATCTAATGAATCAGCAGCTACCGCGACGACTCTTTCCCCTATGAATCGAACTTTGTCGATAGCCAAAACAGGTAAATCTCGCATCATCCGACCCATGAGATGCGGATGGTCTTTTCCCGTGAGAATAACCTTAACGCCTTCTAATTTAGAAGCTTGGGAGGTATCTATAGATATTATGCGAGCATGAGGGTATGGGCTTCGCAGTGTTTTCCCCCATAAATAACTGCTTTGCTTAAGATCAGCTGCGTATTCTAGAGAGCCGTTAGTCTTTTCTGGTCCTTCAATTCTAGGAGTTTTCTTACCTACTACGTTCATTGTCATAGAACCTCCAATCGATCAATCCGATTAAATTATATTTGTGAGCCTACAATCACTGCGGCTACACCTCCGACGACTAATAATGAACCCAATACCAACTGTGCATTAACTTTTTCAAGTTTTTGTAAAAACAATCGCACTATGATCATTGAGACAAATACGTTCAGTCCAAAGACTGGTGATACTACCACTACAGGAGCTTTGCTCAACGCGAAGTACAAAATGGAAACGCCCACACCCATTAAAATCCCGCTTAAAGCTACCAATCCGGATGAAAAAAGCGGTGCAGACTTAAGGTCTCGAGGTATATTTTTTGATGCTAGCAAACCCATGAATATAGAACCAAAAAGCAATGTATAGGACGCGGTAACAATAGGCTCTGCTAGTTCAGCGACAGCTACCCTTCCAAGTGGCGGGATAGTTCCATATGCAAGGCATGCACCGAGTGCGGCTAAATACCCAATCAAAATTGGGTGACGCTTTATAAAATTACTGCTCGTCCCTTCATTCACGATATCAATTGTGGGAGGTTCTGTAGTTCGCGTATCTCCTCTAATGACTACTACAACTCCTGCTATTGATATCAAAGTACCAATTAATATGACTCCATTGGCATTTTCGTTCAGAAAAAAAATACCTTCGGCAGTGGAAACAACAGGGGCAGCCGCTAGTATTGGAGCCGCTTTTAATACACCTAATTGTTTGATGCTCACAAAATTAAAAAATCTTCCAACGGGGAAATTAATAAACCCGATTAACGCGAAGCCAAAAAGCGCGATCCATTTCATATCAAGCATCTGTGATGGATAGATCGCAACGGCAAGTAATGTGACAACTAGCCAGCCACTCACAAGAGAAAGGAAATTGCCGGTATTCGGCGGCATATGCTGAAGCCCTATTCTCACAACTACCATACCTGTACCGAAGCATACTGGAACTAAAAGGGCTATCAGAGCGCCAAATAATCCCTCAGTCATACCTAATTAATCAGCCCTGGTAGCCAGGTAGCAATAGGAGGAAATGCTATAACCAATCCAATGGCAATCATATCAAGTATGACGAATGGTATGCTTGCCCGATAGAGATCTGTCATTGAGGCCTGTGGTACTACGCCCTTCAACGCGAATAGCATCATCCCAAATGGTGGGGTTATTGCACCAACCGAGATATTCATTAAGAAGAGAACCCAGAACCAAACTGGGTCTATTCCAAGTCCCTCAACTATTGGAACAAGAACAGGAATTGCGACCAGCATAATCGACAGTTGGTCAATGAAAAAGCCAAGTAGCAATACAGCTAGATGGACAATAATAACTAGCACGACAGTTGGAACTGCAAGACCGACAATGAAATCGAGGAAGTCCCTAGTAGCTCCTGTCAACGCAAGCAGCTGTCCCAAAGCAACAGCTCCGGTAATGATCAAGAAAATCATCCCACCTATATAAACTGTGCCATAAAGTGCATCTTTTACCACTTGGTAATCAAACCGAACACCTTCAAGGCTTTTGGATTTGATGCTTGCACGTATTAACCGGTACAAAGCCACTACTATAAACGCGCCGATAGCACCAGTTGCTGCAGCTTCGCTCGGTGTAGTTACCCCAAAAATGATGAAGCCCATTACCATTATCACGATAATTCCGAGAGGGCTTAGAAGTGCGAGCCCTCCCAATCTGGAACCCCATCCTACGCCTTCGCCTACATAAGGAGGGGCAAGGCTTGGATTAATTTTTACTCGTACATATATGTAAATACCGTACACGGTAGCCATCATCAAACCTGGGAGGATACCGGCTATCAATAAACGTGCAATCGATACCTCAGCAAAGCTTCCAACAAGAACTGCTAGTGCACTTGGAGGAATGATAGCTGCCAATAAACCAGAGGACATCAATGTTCCCAAAGAGATACGCCTCTCATAGCCACGCTTTTCCATTTCTGGGTGTAGGGTCGTCCCTAAAAGAGCGGTATCAGCCATTCCCGCACCGCTCAATGTGGCAAGTGCAGTTCCGGCTCCTAAGGAAATAAAGAGTAACCTTGCGCGTACTTTGCCAATCCACCGGTCCATCACATCTATCGTCAAACCTATAACCCTAGATTGGAATAAAACTTCACCTAGCAAGAAGAACATTGGAATAGCAAGTAAATTGAATGTAGCTACAGATCTATAAACGCTACCAGGCAGTAGCAGTAAACCCATGCTACCTTTAACCATAATTAACCCGGCAATATTAAGCAGTGCAAATGCTATTGCTACAGGCATGCCTGTAGACATAAGTGCAAGTAACAAGCCAAAAAAGGTGATTAGCGTTAGCCACCAGGGTAAATCTAGTCCAAGGATTTCCATTATTAGCCTACTGTCTCCCTAGGTTCGTTGCCGAGGATTTTGGTTCGGTAGACGTTATAACCCATTCTGAAGAACTGTATTCCAAGCAATCCAAATCCGTACGGGATAATCCAAGTGACGAGTGCTCTGCGGACTTCAATTCCCTGTAATAGAACCGCACCTGACTGAATTTCCTTCCACGTCGCACTTGCAGATTGCCATACTAAAATCGCGCAAACCAAAAAGCCTATAGAAGAACCTAAAATGTATAGGCGAACCTTCCATTCATGACCTAATTGCTCAGTAATGGCGCTCATTCGAACATGGCCCTCTCGCCTCAGGACGACCGGCGCAGCCAAAAAAGTAATATAGAGCAAGCTAAATTCAGTCATGGGCAAGGCCCATTCAATCGGGGCTAAAAAGACTTTCCTAAGAAGAACATTTAACCCAATAGTAACTGCCATTCCGAGAACCAATAAGGCCGCGCAGAACGCTGATAGATCAATCAAAAAATCAAATATTTGTGAAGGTATAGGGTTTTTGGATCGCTGTTTCCGCTGTGCATCGCTAATGTCAAAAATAGTGCGACTAATTTTATTGAGTGTCCTTGAAAGCATAAAGTCCAACTAGCTCATTTCATAAGGCTTACTACAACTAGCGGGCCTTCTAGAAAGGCCCGCTAGTTGTAAATTTTTAGTTGCGGTCCGGTAATACGATGTCGTTTACACATCGTATAGCTTTTGCGAGAGGTTCACCGAGAGTAGGATTTGGTGCAACAATGTAGTCAGCAATGATTTTATTGTAATGGTCATCGCTCCATGTTTTCTTCATCGAAGCATCCCAGTTAATTGTCTCAATTCCTCGTTCAGCAAGTGTCGCTACTTCTTTAGCTTCCACTGCGTTCATGTTCTCTGTCTGGAATACCGCTGCAGATTTGACTGCATCGCGTACAGCTTTTTGCTGAGATTCAGACATAGAGTCCCATTTAGCCTGGTTGACTAAAATGGCAACACCACCACCACCAGCCAAGGAATCTGGGTATTGGTATTTAATTACTTCATCCCACTTACCAGATAAAGCTCCTGCTCCACCCCAGTAAAGGCCTTTAATTACGCCTTTTTCGAGGGCAGGGTAAATCTCAGAAAATTGCAAAGGCGTTGTGGACGCGCCGTATGCATGCAAGAAAGGTTGGTAAATGGTTGCAGCCCTTAGGTGCTTTCCATTCATGTCATCAAGCGTCCGTATAGGGTCGACTGTCCAGAGCCGTGCGCCCCATCCACCAGCTAAAGAACCGACAAATTGCATCCCTAATGGCTTATAAACAGCTTCCAAGGCATCGTAAAGACCACATTGGACTCTGACTCCATAGTTATCTGCAATCCGCGTATAGTTAGCGGCCACGTTTTCACCAAGACCAAGTTTTGTGTGATCTGTATGGTACGCACCTACCGTAGCAATCATGTCATACACGCCATCACGTGTTGGGGCAAATTGCTCTAGTGAGTGTGTAACTTCTGAGCCACCAACTCGATTTACTGTTACGCCGCCCCCAGAAATACGAGCTACTTCATCGATAAAAAACAATGTTCCCTGTGATATGTCTAATACCGTAGGAAACGCATCGATCATCTGTAGTTCTACAGGACCAGAATCTTCACTGCTGCAAGCACCAGCGAACAAACCTAGCGATGCTAGGATTCCAACCAAACCAAGATACTTAACTAAACGCATCATTCCTCCCAAAAATTTTACTTACCGTTCATACTTGACTGCAATCCATAGAACTCTAATGAGTTTTTCCATAAAATTGCTTCTTTTTGCTCTGCTGTTAATTCCTCAATCTCAATTAATTCTTCTATCTCATGGCGTATGCTGCCTAGGTTGACCTCATGAGGAAAATCAGATGAGAAAATAAAGGCCTCCTGACCAACCAGATGCACTGCATATGCTAATGACTGCTCATCGCCCTCTACCCCTATTTTTACTCTTCCTTGCTTGCAAAGGCTGATCAAATAATCTGCTACTGTCTGGTTCTCTGGCAGTTTTAATAATTGGTCTCTAGGATCGAAGGGAGTGAATGCATGATAGGAACCTGAAAATCGTTCAAGCGCCATTAAAAACCATGCAACTCCACCTTCAAGGAACCCGACTCTCAGATTAGGAAATCGATCAAAAACACCGTTAAATAGCATTCCCGCAAGCCCGATCATGATTCCCATTGGATGCCCAATAGCATGCGTTGCGGCAAACACGTTCATCGTGTTCATTCCTAGGTCATGATGCGCTCCACCATGAACGGCTAATGGGATACCAAGGCGCTCTGCTTCCTCGTATATCGGCCAGTACATTTTTGCACCCAGGTGGTTAGAAAGTCCTGTAGAAGGCAGCATTGCAGCACACATACCTAATTGGTTCTTGACTCGACGCAATTCTTCGACAGCAGCGTCAGGTTCCTGCATCGGAATTAATGCTACCGGGTGCAATCTATTGTCTTTTTCTGTGTAAGCTTCTGTGATCCAGTCGTTATATGCTTGACATGCACCAATGGCAAAATCAAGATCGATAATTTTGCCATACGAAAGCCCTGCAGTTGGATATAAAACCGCAGACTCAATTGCGGCTTTATTCATAAAATCGCCCCAGCCCGTTACGCCGGGGTCTTTGAATACACCGTTACTTACTCCGAAAGCGTCTTCGGGGTTTTGCACTACTGAATGATGCAGATGATCAAGCTGCGGAAAGACACCCATTAGTTTCGTAATGTTGGCGTCTTTCATCGGGCTTTTTAAATGGCGTCGAATACCTTCCGCATCTTCAAAAATATGCCCATCACCGTCTATAACAATTTCGAGATTTGCCATTCTGCACCTCAAGTACGCTACCTATATATTTCTGAAAAGGATATGTCAAGTTTTTAGTCGAATTTTGATGCAATTGTTAGTATTTCGGTATATTCTGCTTGCAAAGCGTCGAATTTGCACATAGGAGTAAAAATGCCTGAATCAACATTGCGGATTATGGACAGCGACGGCCATCTAATTGAATCTAACGAGGAACTAAGCAAATATGTTGACGACTCTATTAAACGTGTAGCGACAGGCCAAATTCCAGCTCAAGACGGACCGTTTCCAACGTTGGACGGCATTCACAATTACTTCAAAGGAAAAGGCGGCTCATTTGGAGGACCAAGGCATACGGCAAGTGATGAACGAACCGGCTCTGGTGAAGATTGGTCTGTTTTTCTCGATAAAACTAATATAGAACAAACCGTGATTTTTCCCACAAAAGGATTAGCAGTGGGTTTCATACAGACACCAGAGTATGCCACTCGCCTTTGCCATGCATACAACGACTATGTGTTTGACCGTTACAGAAACGTAGACAAGAGAATTCACCCAATGGGATTAATTCCTTTGCAAAGCCCGAAGGAAGCTGCAAAAGAATTACGTAGAATAGTGATTGACTTAGGTCTACCTGGTGCAATGCTTCCCTCGACAGGATTGCCTCTTGGATTGGCCCATGAATATTACCATCCTGTTTATGAGGAGGCCGCGGGTTTGGGTTGCGTGCTAGCAATACATGGAGGTTCGAACCGAGGCATTGGTATAGATGATTTTACGGATTTCATAGGCTCTCATATATTGCATCATCCAGTTCCTTTAATGTACGCGTTAGTTTCTTTTGTATATCAGGAAGTTTTCGACAAATACCCAGATCTTAAAGTGTCATTCCTTGAGGGTGGGCCAGGTTGGCTGGTGCCAATTCTTGATCGTGCGATAAGAGATGATGAATTTTTTGGGAAAGTAGCTAGCAAGCCTTTTGATTATTATTTAACTAACGGTAATGTCCAAATTGGCTGTGAAGGAAATGATGCTAGCTTAAGCTATGTTGCATCAAGGATAGGCATTGAACCGTTTGCTTATTCATCAGATTACCCGCACGAAGTTGATTTGGCAGGTGCAATGCATGAAATTGAAGAGACGGTAGAATCCACTTCGTTATCTGATGCCCAGAAGCAAGCTGTACTACATGACAATACTCAAAGATTCTATGGCTTTGATTAGCTATTGGTTACGAAATGAGCTACTCGTTCACCCATCAATATCGCTGCCATATTAGTATTTGCATGCGGAATTGTAGGGATAACTGAGGCGTCCGCAATATATAAATTATCTATGCCATGAACCTTTAGCTGATGATCAACAACAGACATACTGTTATTTGTTGGTCCCATCATGCAAGTTCCTACTCCATGGTGATAGCAGTCATATGTTGTTGTAATGAACTCCTCAATATTCTCACTCTGGTCTGGTTGAATCCTTCTGCTGAAGTAATGAGCCATCGATTCATGCGTAACCAGGTTATCAATGAATTGTAAGGATTTAGCCATAGCCTTAATATCTTTAGAGTCTTGTAGCAAAGCATCATCGATGACTGGGAGCACAGCAGGATCCCTGCTCACAATGTGAACGGAACCTCGAGTGCGTTGTTCGATAAGGTTTGATGTTATCGGAAGCATAGGCTTTAAGCCTGAAACATTTATTGGGGCTCGTAAGAATATATGAAAATCATCATTGACCAAACTGCTGTCAGACTTATATGTAAGCCGGAAGCCAGGGACTAGCCATTCCGGATTGAATCCTTCTGCACACTCATATGTAACAGTAACCGAAGCATGGTCCTGATAATTTGCTCCAACGCCAATTAGCTCATGCTTAGTATCGATACCGAGTCTCCTTAAGTTATATGGATCACCGATACCTGAAAGTTCCAGTATTTGAGGGCTATGGTAAACGCCAGCCGTAAGTACAATTTTATCGGCTGATATTTCACACGCTATGCTGTCTTTAATGTAGCGAACTCCATTTACATGATTGTTTGCCAAGACAAGCTCATGCACTAAAGCATCAGAGATAATTGTTAGATTAGGGCGGCTCCTTGCATTTTGAAGGTATGCTACCGAGGTGGACTGCCTCAATCCGTTCTTCACGTTCGACGCTGCTGGTAAAACTCCCTGTGGATTAGGTGTATTCCAATCGTCTCCTAATGCTAAGCCTGCAGCAATTGAGCGAGTCACAAAATCTTTAACTATGCCCTCGGGTAAATTGCGTAAGTCCATACGGCGAGTAACAGTGATAGGGCCATCATGGCCGTGGTTGAAGCGATCAGGAAAATCGGTGTCAGTTTCAATACGTTTTAAAAATGGCAGGCAGTCTTCGTATGACCAGCCCGAGTTTCCAAGGCTTTCCCATGTGTGAAAGTCATGCTCTGTCGGATGGACAACAGCCATCATATTAACTGAGGAACCGCCTCCCATAATTCTTCCGCTCAGCGGGTAATATATGCTCCCATCCGCTTTACGTTCGGTTGGGTACATAATCGTATATGGCGATTCTAGAATTGCCTGATTCCCCTTCGTACCATCCGCAATCATATCCGGTAATGGGACTGGGTCAGGCCCTGCCTCTAGTAGCAAAACTTCTACAGAAGGGTCTTCGCTTATTCTCGCAGCCGCAGTACATCCCGATGATCCACCGCCAATTATGACGACATCATAAAATTTTGAGTCCATATTACCTCCAAGGTCCGAACGGTTCAGGAAACTAATTCTGAAGCGAGCATAGACGCTTCGCCTTCGGACTGAAATGTGACTACTTGGTTTTGATATTTAACCTCGTAATGCGGCATGCTAGTTGCAGACGTGTATACCTCGTATACGTCTGCCTGGCCATTAATGCCTTTAACTGAAGTTAATAAATTGCGTTCTTCTCCCATTTCGCATGCTCCATATCAGATATCTGAAATTAAAATACCGTTGTATTCTTGCTCTTCTAATTTGCCATCATCGATTGATTGCATAGCAGTTTTAATTTGCGCTGCATTGCTAAAGCCAATGACAAGGCTTGTGATTTCCGGGCAAGATAGAGCAAATCGAGTAGACAATATAGCCAGATCTGTATCCATATCAGGTCCCATACGTTTTACACGTTCCCGTAGTTTTAATTTTTTGAATTTGGTGAGTTCATTACCTTTCGTTTCCGTAAAATTAATCAGATTCCCTGCGGCTAGAACACGTATCGCAAGTACGCCCATTCCGTTGTTAAATGCTCGGGAACCTACTCCATGAAAGTCATTATTTTCAGTGTCATCAGCGCAGTGCGGCGCTGGAGGTGCGGTAATCGCGCTCCTGTTCAGGAGGTTAAAAAGGACATTGATCGTATCAAATTTATTAGAATCAATAAGTTGAAAAACTTCAGAGGCAATCCCTCCAAAGCCAGTAAATCCGGTGAATTTAATTTTCCCTTGCTCACGTAAAACTGTGAACGCTTCAATCACACCATTAGGACCTAAAACGTCTTCTGCGGTTAATTGGGCACCGACTCCTATATTCCCTTTTTCGGATCGCTCAAGACCGATGCGGTTATGTAACTGAATCAAATCTATTGAATCGGTTTGCAATCTTTTTAAGCTGGCTTCAACGGAGGATATAACTGACTGTTTTATGTTATTTAAATCAGGAAGTTCAAGCGCGACCTTTGAGGCAATTATTGGACTTGCTTTGAGTTGATTAAGAGCTCGACCTAGGTTTTCTTCAGATTTTCCTTGACCATATATAGCAGCGGTATCAAATATATTGATACCGGCGTCAATGGCATGCCCAACGAGTAGCTCTTGTTCTAATGGTGTGCCTGCAAGTACTCCTCCGCCTGTAGGCCCGCAACCAAATGCAATTACAGAAAGCGAAAGACCAGTCTTCCCAAGGTCACTATACTTCATGGAAGATCCTTAGAATTTTAATTAGACTTTTGAGGCAAGATGCTCAGTAGCACCTGCTTCAAAGGTTGTTTTGGCTGGTAATACAATATCCAACGACCTGACTCTGTAGGCCTCGCCATTCATAGCCTCTTGAGGCTCGTTACCTTCTTGCAATTCTCTAGCTGCATCAAGTAATCGTTTCCTAACCCGTATTATTGCTTGGTCAGAGCTTACAAGATGCTCTTGGGAGCGATCCATTATTGGTCCACCCATATCAGATTGAACTGCGAAATCTTGAGCAGGTATAGATTTGATTCCAGTGAAAGTCGCCATTTTCTGCGCGGCCCTATCTATGAGGTAATCGTTGGATGCATTTTCTTTAGGTACGTAAGTGCCCGGGATAAGTTCAGGGAAAATCACGCCTCCATTTTCATACTCATTTACCTCTGTATCAGTTAAAGGCCTATCCGGGTGCCATTTGATTCTAAAATAGAGAGTGTGCTCATCATCCATTGGCACACGGACGTTACATTGCAAAGTTTGGCCAACTTGGCTTGCAATCATTGTGTATGACGGCATAAGCCATTGATTTACCCTCCAATAATTTTCCCCTTCACTAGTATCGCGGTGTGCAGCCAACATAACCCCGTACTCTGTGTCAGTTATAGTCCAGGTCGGGGCTCTGTCCTCAGTCAATTGCGGCCGGGGTACTCCTCCAAGCTGAATTGAATTTGAGCCGATTGTCGCGGTATTAAGCCTACTATGCAAAAAGCCTACATGGCTTGAATCAATATCGCCTTCAGCTGTTTGCAAATAGTTACCATCGATAAACATTTTTGAGATGTACCTATGGGAATCTGGAACTCTAGCCCATTCCATTTCCGGGAAGGCAGGGTTTGAGCTTTTCGGTCCCATGTAAATCCATATCAATCCTCCACGCTCAATTGCGGGGTAGGCCGAAAATGCCTGTACTTTGTCTTTGTATGTATCACCTTCAGGTGAATTAGGAATGTCAATGCAGTTACCATCTACATCGAATTTCCATCCATGGTACACACAGCGAAGGCCATCGTTTTCATTACGACCGTAAAAAAGGCTTGAAAGGCGATGAGGGCAACGTTGGTCAAGGAAACCAATTCTTCCTGATGAATCTTTAAACGCAATTAGGCGTTCTCCCAAAATAGTTAAACGTACTGGAGTGCAATCAGGAGAGGGTAGTTCTTCAGCCATAAGTGCAGGTAACCAAAACCGCCTAAAAAGCTCTCCCATTGGAGCTCCTGCATCTGTTTCAGTCATTAATTTATTATCCTCAATGCTTAGCATTTCATCCTCCTACCTAATTTTGGAACCTAGCGTTTATCGCGAGGAAGTAAAAGACAGTACCTAGGATCAATTGTAATTGCTATTTTGCTTCCGTTTGCAGCAATTGGGCTTCCCAAGCGCTTTGCAATCACATTTGAGCCACCCATTTCTAGTTCATATTCAGTCATTTCACCTAGAAACGTAGCATTAGTTACTGTTGCTGGTAAAGAATTCTCAGTTTTTTTAGTTCGAGTTGATATTTCCATATGCTCCGGACGAAGAATCAAGTTGTATTTCTGATTTTCTTTTATTCCCTTGGACGCACATATCACACTAGAACCATCAGGGAGTGTAGCAACTGCAAGTGTTTTCTCAGTGTCTTGGAAACTAGTCACAATGACATCAATTTCATTCGCATTTCCAAGAAAATCTGCAACGTATCCTGAATTGGGATAAGCATATACATCAGAAGGTGTCCCTTCTTGCACAATCACTCCGTCCTGCATTACAGCAATCCTGTCTGACAGCGCAAGTGCCTCAATTTGGTCGTGTGTTACATATAGGCTTGTGATATTGAGGCGACTAACTAATGATTTCAATTCTCTCCTTGTTTCTTCTCGTAACTTCGCATCTAGGTTACTCAGAGGCTCGTCTAAAAGAAGGAGAGTGGGCTCAAGAGCTAGTGCTCTAGCAAGCGCGACTCGCTGTTGTTGGCCACCACTTAGATAAGGAGCTGGTCGATTGGCGTAATCGCCAAGCCGAACCATATCTAAAGCGTCCTTTGCTTTAGTTACAGCTTCTGTCTTACCCAAGCCCGGTCGCCCTTTTCGTAATGGTACAGCAACGTTTTCCAGTACGGTCATATGTGGCCAAATTGCATAAGACTGAAACACCATAGCGCAATCTCTTTTATATGTGGGGACTGAAATGTTTCTTGTACCTGAGAATACTAATGTGTCACCTACAATGATTTCTCCTTGATCTGGTGTCTCAAGGCCGGCGACGCTTCTGAGTGTACTTGTCTTACCACAGCCGGACGGGCCAAGGAGAGTGTAAAACTCTCCTTGGCCAATCTCAAAAGAAACACCCTTTACAGCTTGAACAGAGCCTAAACTAGAGGAGTGATAGGAAAGTTTTAAATCCGAAATATTTAACATGCTCTGTAACCTCAAGCTTTCTAAAAGTTAGTTTTACGCACCAGTCCAAATTTTCATTACTTTGCCACGTAGATCAGTACGCATTTTACCTTGTTCCGCACCTGCCCAAGTTTGAGTAGGTGCATTCTCTACTCCTTGAGCTTTTAAGATTTCTCCTAAGGCACCAGTCTTGTCTGTTACATGGAATTGATAATGAGGTGCGATTGCAACCAAATTACGTCCTTCGGCAACGTACCAAGCAGCAAATAATTGCGCCATGCTTTGGTTTGCACCTTTAAGCGCGCATATGTTGACCTGGAAGTAGGGTATCAAGTCTGAAGGAATTACAACGTCAATGGGTGCACCCTTGGACTTATTCTGAAGAGCCGTACCTACGCTAGCAATACCAATAGGAGTTTCACCAGAAATTACGCTCTTTACGACTCCTACCGAACCACCCGAAACTACAACTATCTCGTTAGCTTTAGTTTTCTCTGCGTAATCAAGGATCTTCTCTTCACCCCAATTGATACCCACCGTACCGAGTGGGAATCCGCCGCTCATCATACCAACAAGACCTTTGACTTTGGGGTCCCAAAGTCCATCCCATGTCGTGGGTATTTCAGATTTTTTCAGGCGTTCGGTGTTATAAGCAAACCCGTAGACTGAGCTTGTGTCAGCCAGACAATGACCAACAATTTCCTTCTCAGTTGCGCCATGGATTGTCTTCAGCTGCTCAAGTGAGGAGCCTTCAAACAAAGGCCCAAAGGTTCCTAGCCAATCAACATCTTGCATACCACCTTTACCAATGGTCGGAAGCATATTGGGAGAGCTACCGCCTTTGGCGATGTCTGAGCTAATTTTGCCGGCTTCAGCTTCTTGAGCTAGAACAGTAACGTATTCCTTAGGATGCTGAGCAAAATGCTCTATGGTGACGGGAAAGCCAAATTTTTCCTGAAAGCCATTCTGAAGAAGTTCAATTTGCTCTTTTGGAAAGCCGCTTGTTCGTACATTCACTTTCCCTTCTGATTTAGCTTCTTCAATGATTGCACGCAATCCTGCAGGCAATCCATCAAATTTCCCGGGCGTAGGCGTGGCCGTAGCTACGGGCTTGGGCTCGGGCGTTGGAGTGGGGTCACTCCCGCAACTGACAATAAGCAATCCTAAACTAAGGGTCGCTAGTATGAACAACATTTTAGTTTTCATGTTCAATCTCCTTAAAAAAATTATCGAATCCTTCCAGTCCGAATCCTCCTTCCATAAAAATATTCAATTTGCTCCGGCGTTGTCATTTTGAAATAAACGCCTAGAAGCAAAGGCCATGATCATTACAGCAATAACTAATAAGACAATTGGAGCAGCACCGGCCTCTGGACCACCATTTTCGAATCTCTGGAAAATTATATTTGCCATCATAGGGCTACTAAATCCTGCTAAAAACAACGGCAAAGTGAAGTTTCTTACTATATGAACTGCTGCCCACATCCATCCATTTAAAAGCGCCGGTAACATAAGCACTATAGTGATACGGAAAAACGTATTTACAGGGCTCAAACCGCTAGTCATTGCAGCTTCTTCAAGACTTTTATCTAGCTGTATTTGAGCAGCGTTGGTCAAGCGTGTTGTAAACGCCAATAATCCAATTGTGTATCCGATAATCAATAAAATTATGCTTCCATAGAGCGGCGTAGGTATGAAAAGTACCAAAAGCGCTAACGAGACAACTGTTGCAGGTAAAGCAAGTGGGGAAAATGCAACAATATTAATCAATTTTGTTATAGGCGAAGGCCGCCTTACAACAAGCCATGAGATGACTGCAGCTAAGCCAACAACCAGAGTAGATGAAACAAGTACAACTATTATTGTGTTGATGACGGCTGAATTAAATCTTGGGTTTTCAAATAGATCTTGATAATTAATAAAGCTGAAATAGCTTAGAGCCTCAAATGAAGGAGTTCGGTAGTACGGCAGGAAGCTACTCCAGAGCAGCATAAGGAAAGGCGCAATGACTTGTGCAAGGAAATACAAGAGAACAATGCCCAATGCTAGCCATTTAAATTTCTTTAATCCAATACGCTTGGGCCTAAAACCTTTTCCCGTAACAACAGAAAATCGCGCGCTATCTCGTAATACTCTAAGGTATATATACATAAAAAATGCTGCAGCAACCATCGAGATTAGTCCGAATGTTGCTGCGATCCCATAATTAGGTTCGCCCTCTAGTGCACCAGATCGGGTCAAGAGAAATAACTGGGTGCTTAGCACCGGTATTCCAGCTCTAGTGCCAATTGCAAGAGGGATTTCAAATATTGCCAAAGCGACCACCCCGTAGTAGGCGATCACTCCCATTGTTCCAGGGCGCATCAAAGGCACCGTGATCCTACGAAGCACATTAAGTCGATTAAACCCCACAGTTGAACCTGCCTCTTCTAGCGCAGGGTCCATATTTCGAAAATTTGCTAGGAGTAAAAGCCACATAGTTGGTGCTACTGCAAGGCCTGTCACAAAAATCATTCCCCAAATGGAATATATAGAGAAAGGGCCTCGCATTGTCGTTAGCTCAAATAAATCACGAACCCAAACATTGATTGCACCAGCGTTAGGGCCTAAAAGCAAAAGCCAGCCGGTGGCCGTCGCAAAGGGGGGGATCGCCATAGGGATAAACATCAAGCTGTAGAGCAATGTTCGCCCTGGCATGTCTGTTCGTTCTACTAGCCATGCTAAAACTAGGGCAATTGATAGGCCGAAAGTGATTGAGCCCGCTGCGTAGCCAATCGTATTAAGAAGTAATCTATACGTAGAAGGGTCGCCGAAGACTTTGTCGTAATTATTGAAATTAAAAGAAGCTAGCGCATCACCAACACCGATTGAATCCGGAGCCCCGAATGTAAACAGAATCATCACGACCATAGGAACCCCGATGGCTACTGTTAATAGGATAAGTATGCCTAGCGGTAGAGCGTTACTCCTGATAGTCGTTAGTAACCTATTGGGTGATGTGCTTAAGGGCGCAGTAGTCATTAATTTAAGTTATAACACCCATCAATTTTTCGGTCTTTCTATATAAATCAACTATTGTGTCTCTATCCGGACAATATCTATCAACGTCATCGTCAATATATAGCCAGCCGCCTTTAGATTTCTTATGAAAGTTGGAACGATAATAAAGCGCCGGCCGAGCGCTCCTACCAGTAAATAGCCGGTCAGAAACTTCGTCAGGCTGAGTTAGTGCGAGCTCGGGGCGATGAGCTTCAGATTTATTCCAAAATATATTCATTGGCTCACCCCCGTCCTGAACAACTTGTATTTGTTCTTTAAGCAGGCGCCTGTAAGCGATCACACAAACATCTGAAACTCCAAGGTGTTCACGCGTTCGGTCAGTAATATTGCCCTGTGCCCACCACGCGATCATGTCCTGTGAAAGCACGTTATCAAGAATTGGTTCGCCGTTTTCGTAGTATAAGTCGACTTCTGCATAGGGAATGCTTTCTTGTTCAGGGACGTCTACCCCGTCAGGGAAGTCATAATAAAAATATTGTAAATGCCAAGTATGCGTATCATCTAAGGGAACGCCTATTTGATAAGACTTTCGTATAGTGCCAGGAGCGTATGGTTCAAATGAAAGCAAATATGGAAACAATATCGAATTAGAACCTACTGTCCACGATGGCTCTGATTCACTTTTGTCAGATTCCAAATTACCTTTAGTAAAGCCGAATTTATTCCACACAGGCCTGTATTTGGTATAAACGCCTTTGTCTAGACGATCTTTTTGCGCTTTCATTGTCGCGTTATAGCGAGCCTGCGGATCATCTGTCAGTAAACCTTGTAACTCTAGCGCGTACTGTGCAAGGCGACCATGCAAGTACACTGCATGGCCTAAATCGCCCCTGTTCTCCATTACCTGTAGCCAGTTACAAGGAAGTATATGCGCAACAATTTGTCTAAATCCTCCAGGCCATACAAATAGATCCCATTGAGGCAGTAGAGGCATTGGCTCAGGTCCAAGGTAAGCCCATATTAAGCCGCCCATTTCCTCAACTGGATAGTTTGTGATTTGTATTTTTTCAGGAAAAGTACTGTCTGGAGGGTCAAGTGGCATCTCGAGGCATTGCCCTTTTTCATTAAATAGCCACCCGTGATATGCACATCTTAAGCCGCTTTCTTCCGGTATTGCGTATTCCAAGCTCGTCATTCTGTGCGGGCAATTAAGCTCCAGTAGACCATATTTACCCGACCTATCTTTATATAAGGAAAGTTCCTCCCCTAATATTCTGACTTTTTGCACTGGCTTTGAATCGAATGTTTCAGTAGCTGCAATGGGGTGCCAGTACTTGCGCATAAGGTCGCCGCCTGGTGTACTAGGGCCAACTTGCGTTAGCAGTTCATTTTCTTCAGTAGAAAGCATTATTATCTCTCCTATCAGATCGCGTAGAAGTTTCTAGGATTGAAATCAACGATCTTATTGATCAAGCTTGTACTCAAGTCAGTTCGGCTTTTTAGAATAGAAATAGCATCGATTTCGCTGGATGGGTCAAAATGCCCGTAGTCAGTTCCGATTAGCAGGTTGTCTTCGCCTACGTACCCAACAATATAATCAAGATCATCGTCATTTTGGCATGTAACGTATACCCGGAATTCCGCAAAAGGATTGTCAGGAAAAACTTTGCCTGATGCTTCGTACCTGCGCCTAGCTTCATGGGCGACCCATGGACCCCATTGAGCGCTCGCTTCAATGAAGCCCCATCTCAGTAGAGGGAATTTTTGGGGAAGTTCGCTAACCATATATGAATGGCATGAGACTGCAGTCATAGCTCGAAACATTCCAAATGAAGCACCTGGGTCGTACGGCGAACGTAACACGTCGCAAACTGCCGAGTTCCCGTTAGCGATGTGAACTGCTATTGCCATATTTAATCGTTCCGCTTCTTCATATATTGGGTAAAAATAAATATCAGGCAAAGTACGTGTCGACTCTATAGGGCGCATGCAGACTGCGACTGCGCCATTATCCTTAGCAAATCTCATTTGATCTAGCGCGTCATTAATACTTGTCAATGGAAGGACACATGACCATCTGAAGCGACCGTTCCCTTTGCTCCAAATATCAGCTAACCATCTATTCCAAGCCTTGCAAACTGCAACATCAACTTCAATGCGATCTGCAACCTGCTCAATAAAAAGCGTGTTGTGCAAAACTTGCACATCTATACCTAATTGGTCCATATGGTTTAATCGAGACTGAATGTCAGACATTTCTCGAGCGTCTTCTGGGGTTTGTGTATTACGGTCAACGGGGCGTAAATGATCGATGTCGCTAAGCATCGCCCTGCGGCGCAACTTATCATCCACTAGCCATCGATAGTTGTTAGGTTCGCTCCGAGCCGAAGCAAGTACTGGCTTGAAACGAATATCGTTACCATCTATGAATTCCCATGTTCGTTCAGTCTCTACAACATGAGCATCACTATCGATTACCGGCACTTGCCCCCTCCCTAGGAAAGATTTAGTAACATGCCGAATATACCATGAAAAACCACGCAGAGTAATGAGTAATGCAAATTTGAGAGAGCGCGATATTAGTTCTTACGTTTTCGGGGTTCCGTTACTCGCTTGCCTACT
>JAKUPZ010000020.1 GCA_022449765.1 Dehalococcoidia bacterium
TACTTGGCGCGACGACCGCAGGAGCAGAAAAGGCGAAGTGATAAGGTCCTGTAATGGCAAATAATTCAGGGAATATATCTGTAGAAAAACAGCAATCTCTCAGGGCTAGCACAGAAGTAAAAAAAGCGTTGGAGCAAGTCAATTCGCTAAGCAGTAAAACTTCACTTAAACCTTCGGAAACACCTGTTCATTACACCGAATCAAGTCATAGCCCACAAGGCGAACTAGACGGTTTGTATATTATCAGTGTAGCCGCGCGAATATTGCGTATGCACCCTCAGACTTTAAGAAAATATGAAAAAGTAGGCCTAGTTCGCCCTTCTAGGACCATTGGGATGCTCAGGCTTTACTCTGAATACGATATTCAAAAATTAAGATTGATTAAGCATTTGATTAGTGAAATGAAGCTCAATCTAGCGGGCGTTGAATTAGCCCTTGCAGTTTTCGACAGATTGAATAACAAACTAGCTCACGAAAAAGCCCCTGCTCAAGCAAATAGCAAAGATTTTGAGCAGGCAAAAAAAGACATTTTCGAAATTGTTTTTGGCATAAAATAATCCCTTACTATAATGAGTACAAATATGAACCCTGAAGACGAAAAGAACTCTAACCTTGAAGAAATAATGGAAAACCCGCTAGCTATAGCTGAGCATGAGCGCGATCAGATGAAAGCCCTTGCACAAAGAACTCAAGCTGATTTTGTAAATTATAAGCGAAGAATGGAAGAAGAACGCCAATTAATCTCGCAAGTCTCAGCCGGGCGGGTGATAGTACGAATTTTATCTATAGTAGATGACCTAGGAAGGGCAATTGACCTTGTTCCTCAAGCAGATAACGGCGAATGGCTTGATGGGATTAATCTAATCCTACAAAACCTTGAATCATTAATAGCTGCGGAGGGTTTTGAAAAATTTGTTCCTCTGCCAGGTGAAGCTTTTGATCCAGGGAAACACGAAGCAATTCACTACCTTGAGAGCAAAGAACAGCCTCATGGCTGCGTAATAAATACATTCAGGGCCGGCTATATCGCTGGGGAGCGAGTCCTGAGACCAGCGCAAGTAATTGTAGCTAATGATTCAAGTAAATAATTAAAACTGTAAACAATAGAGATGAAGGAAGAGGTACATAATGGCGAAGGTAATAGGAATTGACCTAGGGACAACCAACTCTGCAGTAGCGGTAATGGAGGCAGGAGAACCTACAGTACTAGAAAATTCGGAGGGTGGTAGAACTACCCCCTCTGTAGTGGCAGTAAACCCAAAAAGCGGAGAGCAATATGTGGGGATGGTTGCTAAGCGTCAGGCAGTGACCAACCCAGAGAATACGTTGTACTCAGTCAAGAGACTTATTGGAAGAAAATACAACGAAATTGAATCTGAAAAGAAAACCCTTAGCTATGAAACTAAGTCGGGTAAATCAGGAGACGTTTTAGTAACAATGTCTAACCGTGATTACACTCCTCCTGAAATTTCTGCCAAAGTTTTACAAAAGTTAAAAGCAGATGCGGAAACAAAGCTTGGAGAATCAATAGGACAGGCTGTAATTACGGTTCCTGCTTATTTCAATGATAGTCAACGGCAGGCAACAAAAGATGCGGGTGAAATTGCGGGCTTAGAAGTCCTACGGATTATCAATGAACCTACTGCTGCTTCCTTGGCATATGGCTTAGATAAGCACGACGATGAAGTAATTGCAGTATTCGATCTGGGTGGAGGGACTTTTGATATTTCTATACTGCATATTGGTGAAGGAGTCTTTGAAGTCAAATCTACAAATGGGGATACGCATCTAGGAGGCGATGATTTTGATCAAAAAATCATTGAATGGCTAGCAGATGAATTTAAAAAGGATCAAGGAATTGATCTTAGGGATGACAGGATGGCGCTCCAGAGGTTAAAAGAGGCCGCAGAAAGAGCAAAAATTGAGCTCTCAACACTGCAACAAGCTGAGATCAATTTGCCCTTTATCACTGCTGATGCGTCTGGACCAAAGCACCTTACAACCAATCTTTCGCGTGCCAAGCTCGAACAATTGTGCGCCGATCTAGTAAAAAGAACTGTCGGTCCATGCCAGCAGGCATTAAAAGATGCAGGCTTGGCAACGTCTGATGTCGCAGAGGTAGTTCTTGTTGGGGGAATGACAAGAATGCCAGCGGTAATCGAAAAAGCAAAAGAACTTTTCGGAAAAGACCCTAATAAAGGAGTCAATCCTGACGAAGTTGTTGCGGTAGGTGCCGCTATTCAAGCTGGGGTGCTTCAAGGAGACGTCAAAGACGTGCTCCTCCTTGACGTAACCCCCTTAACTTTAGGGATTGAAACATTGGGCGGAGTTGCAACACCTTTGATTAAACGCAATACCACCATTCCCACATCTCATACAGAGGTTTTTTCTACAGCAGCTGATGGTCAAACAGCCGTCAGTATCCGAGTACTACAGGGAGAAAGGACAATGGCTGAAGAAAATAAAACCCAAGGTCAATTTGACCTCGACGGAATCGCCCCTGCTCCTAGAGGTGTCCCTCAAATTGATGTAACTTTTGACATCGATGCCAATGGAATACTTAACGTCTCAGCAAAAGATAAAGCCACAGGTAAAGAGCAAAGCATCACCATAACTGCAAGTTCTGGACTCGCGAGAGAAGAAATCGACCAGTTAGTTAAAGAAGCTGAAGAGCATGCCGAAGAAGATGCTTTACGGCGCGAACTAATTGAAGCACGCAATCTTGCGGATAATAGTGTTTATCAGGCTGAAAAAATGATGTCTGAGCACGGTGAGAAAGTATCAGAGGACATAAAAACTGAAATAGAAACCAAAATTGCTGAATTAAAGGCAGTTCTCGCTAATGAAACTTCAGACTCGCAGACTCTACGGTCTTCAGCTGAAGACCTCGCTCATTCATTGCAAAAAATAGGCGAAGCCATGTACTCTCAATCAGCAGAAGACCCCATAGAAACCGATCCTGTTAACGATAATGAAGGAGCAGATGATGAGGGTACAGTTGATGGAGAATATAGAGAGGTATAAGAAGAAAAATGCCAGAATCATTTTCTACTCTGGCAACATGATCTAATTCAATAGTGCCTTCTCAAAAACAATATTCCCTATTGTGTAGAGATATGTAGTTGCCCTCATGCCTAACTATCATTACCATCATTTTCGTATCTATTGTTCGTCCTCTTAGGGCAATTATGTCAAACATAAGAATTGAAGTTCCTGAAGTCGTAGTTGAACGTTTACCTCAATATTTACGAGCGTTATCGAATCTTTCTGAGTCCCGTATAGAAGTTATAAATTCGCAAGAATTAGGAGATCTTCTCCAGGTCACACCTGCGCAAATCCGCAAAGATTTTAGTTATTTTGGCAAGTTTGGAAAGCAGGGTAGTGGCTACGATATAAAACATCTACTAAAGCAACTACGACAGATCTTGGGACTACATAAATCATGGAACGTTGCAGTGGTTGGTGTAGGTAGATTGGGCAGATCGATCATAAGTTACCCAGGATTTCAGCCCCAAGGGTTCCGTGTGGTATGTGCATTTGAGTCAAACACTAAATTAATTGGGCAGGTTGCTGGAGGGTTGCTTGTGCATGACTTTGCTAATTTCAAAGAAGTTGCACAGTCAGAGATGGTAAAGATTGCAATCGTTGCAGTACCAGCTAATGCAGCACAGGATGTAATCGACCAACTAGTAGAATCCGATATCCGTGCAATTCTAAACTATGCTCCGAAGCCAGCTATTGTTCCACCAAACGTAAAAATTAGAAACGTCGACCCTGTCATATCTTTGCAGTCAATGACCTACTATTTGAACGAACAGGACTAGAGATTCTTAGGCCCTTACTCATTCAGTTGCAGTAACTTCTATTAATGCGGCAACATGATCAGCTTGAACGTCCAAAAATCCACTATTTATATAAAGCTTTTGTACATCTGAGCCAGTTCCAGTTGTGCGGTAACGTAATTCGCCTGCCTGCAATACTGTTATTAATGTTGCATGCTTGGGCAAAATTCCTAATTGACCATCAATACCCGGAGCTACTAGGGATTCGACTTCTCCCTCAAATATAATTTTTTCTGCAGCAATAATCTCTAATCGAAGAGCCATAGTTAACCCCGAGCTCCCGCATTAGCTTTCTGTCGTTCTTCATGCCTCTGTAGAACTTCATCAATGCCACCGACCATATTGAAGTCTTGTACAGCAATATGATCATGTTTGCCAGCAAGGATTTCACTAAACCCTCGTACAGTTTCTGCGATGGAAACGTATCGACCATCAATACCCGTGAACTGCTCAGCAACGTGAAAAGGCTGCGATAGAAACTGCTCGATTCTTTGAGCTCTTCCGACAGTTATTTTGTCATCCTCTGAGAGTTCTTCCATTCCAAGAATCGCAATAATATCTTGAAGGTCTTTATACTTCTGTAGGACTTCTTGAACACCACGAGCAGTATCGTAATGCTCTTGCCCAATAATTAGTGGATCTAAAATCCTTGAAGAGGATGTTAAGGGATCAACCGCAGGGTAAAGCCCTTTTGCAGCAATAGCTCGTTCCAATGAAATAACAGCATCTAAATGACCAAAGCTAGTCGCAACTCCGGGGTCTGTATAATCGTCTGCGGGAACATATATTGCTTGGAATGAGGTTATTGATCCTTTATTTGTAGATGTAATTCGCTCCTGTAAATCACCCATTTCTGTGCTCAAAGTCGGTTGATACCCTACAGCCGATGGCATCCGCCCAAGTAAAGCAGAGACTTCCATACCTGCCAGAATATATCGATATAGATTATCCACAAAAAGCAGAACATCTTGGTTCATTGTGTCACGAAAATACTCAGCCATAGTGAGTCCCGTCATAGCGATACGAAGGCGAACACCAGGAGGCTCATTCATTTGACCAAAAACCAGTACTGTACTGTTCAGTACTCCAGACTCATGCATTTCGTTCCAAAGGTCATTCCCTTCACGGGAACGCTCACCTACCCCTGCAAAAACTGAATACCCACTATGCTCTTCAGCAATATTACGAATCAATTCTTGAATGATCACGGTCTTTCCTACTCCAGCGCCTCCGTATGCACCAACTTTTCCACCTTTGGTAAATGGTGCGATAAGATCCAATGCCTTCACTCCGGTCTCAAGAACCTCAGTTGTCATACTTTGCTCTTCGTATGAAGGAGGGGCCCTATGTATAGACCAATGATCTTTAGAATCTACGGGGCCCAATCCATCCAAAGGTTCACCAACCACATTGAATAGACGCCCTAAACTGGGTTCTCCAACAGGAACAGAAATAGCAGAGCCTGTATCTCTTACGGCAGCCCCCCGAGTCAGTCCTTCGGTCGGCCCTAAAGCCAAGCAACGGACCCAGCTGTTTCCTACTTGCTGTTCTACCTCAAGCACTAATTTTTCACCATTAGATTCTAGCTCGAGAGCGTTATATATCCCAGGAAGATTTTCAGGAGGGAACTCTACATCTACCACCGTTCCGATTACCTGTACTACCCTACCTTCCGATTGTTCTGCCATTTCTATCTTCTCCTTAACTGATAAACGCTCGTTCTAAGCTTCTAGCGCAGCCACACCACCAACCAGATCAAGCAACTCTGCTGTAATCATTGCCTGGCGGGCTTTATTTAATTCCAAAGTAAGTGACTCAACCATTTCTTCAGCCGCATCTGTAGCATTGCGCATTGCTACCATCCGCGCAGACTGCTCACTTGCATTACTTTCTAAAACTGCTTGGAATACTTGTGCATCCAAAAATTTAGGTAGCAACATGTTAAGAACCGTAGAAGCATCCGGCTCATACTCATAGCTCGATACACTCGCCGTAGAGTCAAGGTCAGTCGAAATAATTGGTAGCAACTGAATCACGACAGGCTCCTGCACGAGAGTGTTAATGTATCTTGTATAGGCAAGGTGAACACTGTCTATTTCCTCACGTGAATACAATTCCGCAATGATTGCAGTTATTTCAGTGCAATCAGCCATTTGAGGACGATCACCAAAACCTGCAAAATGCTGAATGATTTCATGTCCAGCGCGAACCATAAAATCATTCCCTTTTTTCCCAACAGTCAATAATGAGATCGGGGAATTTTGTGACGCAATAAACGAACTAGAAGCACGATTAATGTTAGAAGGTAGCCCTCCCGCAAGCCCACGATCAGGTGTAATTTCAACCAGCAAACCTTTTTTTATATCTCGTCTTGCAAGAAGGTAATGCACATCATCGCTATCATCCATTGAATGAGTAGACATCAATGAAGTCAAAATCGATTGAATCTTTTGTGCATACGGCCTAGCATTAACTACTTGTTCCTGAGCGCGACGCATCTTTGACGCAGCCACCATCTGCATCGCATTTGTAACACGAGCAGTGTTCTTTACGCTCTTAATTCGTCCTCTAATTTCCCTTACACTAGCCACTGAATAATACCTATCATTCCTATTTAAATATTTTTTTAAACGACTGGATCGCTTCCTTCAAAGCGCTTTCCGCAGATTCATCTATGTCTTTTTTATCTTCAATAGACTGCAATAATTCAGTCTTGGATGTCTCTAAATAGCCAAGTAATAACGACTCAAATTCTCTAATCCTCTCAACTGGAACATCGTCCATATAACCATTCACAGCCGCATACATTGATGCGACCATCTGACCAAGGGAATTCGGCTTATATTGAGGCTGCTTAAGTAACTCCGTTAATCTCTGCCCTCGCTCCAACTGACCTCGGGTAACTGCATCCAGATCCGATGCACCAAATTGAGCGAAAGAAGCAAGTGAAGCGTACTGAGCGAGCTCCAACCTTAATCGTCCTGCAACTTTTTTAACCGCCCGCGTCTGTGCAGAACTTCCAACACGTGAAACAGATAAACCAGGGTTAACTGCTGGACGAATACCTGAATTAAATAGATCGGCCTCTAAGTAAATCTGACCATCTGTAATCGAAATTACGTTTGTTGGTATATACCCGGAAACGTCTCCTGCTTGGGTTTCAATAATCGGCAGAGCTGTCAAGGATCCACCACCATGCTCTTTATCAAGCCTTGCAGCCCTCTCAAGTAACCTACTGTGCAGATAAAACACGTCTCCAGGGTACGCTTCTCGACCAGGAGGTCTCTTAAGCAAAAGCGACATTTGGCGATATGCCCATGCATGCTTAGTGAGATCATCATAAATTATCAATGCGTCTCTACCACTTGCCATAAATTCTTCGCCAATTGCACAGCCAGAATAAGGAGCTAAATATTGCATTGGGGCTGGATCAGAAGCATTTGCAGTGACAATTACGGTGTGCTCCATCGCCCCGTGCTCTTCAAGTGTTGCTTGAATTTGAGCTACCTTACTCTGCTTTTGCCCTACCGCAACATATATACAAAGTAAATCTTGTCCCTTCTGGTTGATAATCGTATCTATCGCTATCGCAGTCTTTCCCGTGAACCTATCTCCAATTATTAATTCTCTTTGTCCACGACCGACTGGGATCATTCCGTCAATTGACTTGATACCAGTCTGCACTGGTGTGTTGACTGCTTGTCGAATTGCAACATTAGGAGCAACCACTTCAATTTCACGCGAGCCGTCTGTCTTTATTGGGCCTTTCCCATCGACAGGATTACCTAAAGCCTCCCCGACTCTCCCCAGCACCGCATCACCGACAGGTATCTGCGCCACCTGTCCGCTGGCCTTTACAAGGTCCCCTTCTTTAACATCAGTATCTGAACCCATAATGGCGGCACCAACTGCGTCTTCTTCTAGGTTGAGAGCCAAGCCAACCACTCCGCTGGGGAATGACAATAATTCTCCAAATCCTACTTGACTCAATCCATGAATTTGTGCGATACCGTCACCCACCTCAACAACTGAACCGACTTCAGTAAGAGAGGTTTCTCCTCCGAATTCTTCTATCTGCCTCTTAAGTACTGAGGCAATATCCTGTCCTCGCGTGGTCATTCTGTACCCCTCAACTACTTCCCAATCTATTTGGAAAGAATATTTATACTATCGATTCTCTAAGTAGCTTCAACTTCAATGATTCAAGTTTTGAATGCACCGAACCATCAATAATCTTATCTCCAACTCGTATCAGAATTCCGCCAATTATGTCAGGATCAATATCTTGCTCAATAATGACTTCTTTCTGAAGTGAGGACCCCAAACCATCTGATAAATGATTGACTTGCCTATCTGATAGTTTCACCGCGGTTGTTACTTTAGCGGATACTCGCCCAAGGCTACTATCAAGCAAAGACCTATATTCCCGTTCAATCTCCGGTAGAAGATTTACAGAATTTCTTGCAACCAAAAGACCAATAAAATTCACCAGCAAAGCATCAAAGTTAGATTTCAATTGATCAATAACTTCATTTTTACTCTGCTTTTTAACTCGAGGGGAAGAAAGAAAAGATTTAATCTCTTTTTTCTCAAAAGCTGACCTGAGTTCTTGGATTTCAGCTAGCCATTCTTGGTTAGCATTTTTCTCTGAAGCTAGTAAGAATAATGCTTGGGCGTACCGCCTGGCTGTAGGTCCCTTTGGCATCGTTAGATTTGCTCCTTTGTCACATTACTCTCAGAAATAACCTGATCAATTAAATCTTGCTGAGCATTTATGTCCAAAGATCTTTTCACTATTTTTTCGGCAGCCGACACGGCAAGCACGGCAAACTCTGAGCGCACGCTTTCAAGAGCTGCGTCTCGTTCCTGCTTTATCTCTTCGCGAGCTCTGTTCAGAATTTGCTCAGATTCGGCGCGCGCTTGTTCAGCTTGCTGTTCTCTATAACGTTCTGCAGCTTCCCTAGCTTCTGCAAGCACTCTTTGGCCTTCTTGCCGTCCATCGTCCAATGCTTTTTGCATAGTTTTTTGCTGTTCTTCTGATTCTTGAGCTACACGTTCCGCTTCTTCAAGGCTCTCGCGAATTCGATCTGATCGAGAGTCCAGCATTCCAATAATTCGCTTATAAGCCATGAAATACAAAATCAAGCCCAATACCGTGAAGTTGACCAAGTAAACTATCAAACTTGTCAAATCAATCCCGAGGGCCCCGATCCCTGACGCTTCTTCAAATAGAGGTGCTCCGAACACTACGACCACCTCCTTAACTTCTGAAAATAATTCATCTTTTGCCTAAATCTACGCCACGAAAATCAACAAAATAGCTGTTACTAGTCCGTAAATCCCAATTGCCTCAGTAAAAGCAAGCGCCAAAATCATATTTGGTGCAATAGCGTCACGTGCCTCAGGGTTTCTACCTAGTGCGTTCATGGCACCGCTTCCGACTATACCTAAGCCGATACCTACTCCAGCCAGGCCAAGGCCTGCCAACCCTACTGCCAAAAATTTTGCTGCATCTGCAACTTGTATCAATGTATCCATTCCAAATCCTCCTAAGTTCGGTAATTTATTGGCTGCTACACTAGAACCAACCTCGCCTCGCCACCCACAGGCCTAATGTGATTCAGCCTCCGAATCTTCTTGACTATGATCGCCATGTGTGGCGACTGCCATAACTGCAAAAACCAACGTCAATCCCATGAACACTAAGGCTTGAACCCCGCCCACAAGTATTTCGAGTCCATAAAATATAACCGGGGTAATGATAATTGTAAGGAAAGTCATCATGAACAAAACAATTTCGCCTGCAAGCATGTTCCCGAAAAGTCGGAAGGTGAAACTCACAAGCCTAATAAAATGACTGATCAATTCGATCAATCCAATAAACATCTGGATAGGATTCCCTATACGTATGAATTCTTTCAAATAACCCAGTCCATGAACCCTAAATCCCCAGATTTCGATGAATATAAAAGCAATAACCGCAAGTGCTAAGGGCATATTGATATCTGTTCCAGCACTGCGGAACAGATGAGTGGTAATGTGGTCAGAACCTTCTTTGGTAAAACCCACAGTAGGGTATATTGGAAGCAGCGCCATCCACGCATTAAAGGCTACAAAAATAAAGATCGTTGCAAGAAGAGGGAACCATTTCCTAGCATATTTTTCACCAGCGACGCCTTTTACAAAACCAAACAAGGCTTCAATCAAAAATTCTAATAATCCCTGAAGACGACCTGGGACAAAGCTCATTTTACGAGTGCCCAATCCGAAGAGTAAAAGAATGACGAAAGTGGTCAGCCACGCAGACAGCAGGGTATTGGTTACCACAAAACCACCAATCGTAAACACTTCCTGAGGAGCTAAGTGAACCTCTGGGACAGGAACGAAATAATCGTTCCCTAATAAAGCGGATCCGATTGCACCTAGGAGGATCCCTACTATGGCAAGTACAAGAGCAAGTACTACTACCAGCTTAACCACTTATTGCTATGCCCCCTATTTTCATTTGGCGTTTTTCTCGCTTTTAAGAAAGATCGAAGTCATTCTGTAAGCACCATAAAACGCAACAATTAATCCAGTTAACAAACCTATTAAAAGTAATATCGGTGTCGTACTGAATCTCTCATCAAGCCAAAGTCCCAACAGGGTTGGCGCAATGATCGCGGTAGCGATATACCACCCTAAACCAATAAACTGACCTGCTGTGACCATCCATGGGCGCGTTCTCATCGGTTCACCCAACGGCACGTGAATCTTATCACTATCACTCTCATCCCTGCAAAAAAATCAAATTTTATCCGGTCAGCAATACCTCAACTATCTATTATGAATCAGATTTTTCTCCTAGATCTTCTAATCCTGGCAGATCTTGAAGGAAATCTGAGAATGCAGACATTTTTTGAATCTCTTCTTCGGTAATCTTTTTTGATAGAGGCATAGTATTTTTTATATCAGGCGAAAACTCGCCTGAATCTTCCCCAGAAATTGCATTACCCATGGAAATTGCAGCCTTCTCAAGAACATTTTCCTGAACGAATATCGGTATGCATGCATTAATCCCGCGAGAGTTGTCGTTATTTGAATCTTCAATCATAGATTGAGCCTCATGTATAGAAGCAACCCAGTGCTCTTCACCGTTGCTGCCTAGGACTGTATACCCACCTCTAACAGCAATAGCCATCGCATCACTAGGCCTACAGTCTATTTCTTTGAAAGTGCCGTCAGGCAGTTTTACACTTAAATGAGCGTAGAATGTGTCGTTCGTTAATTCAGAAACTACAACCCGTTCTATATTTGCACCAAGTGCACTCACAATCGAGCTAAGTAGATCATGTGTTAGCGGCCTAGCTACTGAAACATCTTGAAGCTTTATAGCAATTGAATCAGCTTCAGGTGAGCCAATCCAAATAGGCAGGTATCTATCTGCATCTTTTTCTTTGAGAATTACCACTCGCTGGTAATTCATAAGGCTGACACGGATGCTATCAATCAGCATCTCTTGCATAGCAATCCCCCTACTATCCTTCATCCCAATTCTAGGGAGACCTTTAACTGAGGTCAATCAAATGATTTTTCCGCAGAAAACCATAGTCTTCGATAATTCATATTCCCTTAAAATGGTGATCTATTTTAGGGGTATTTATACCTAATATAATTTATAATTTTTAAGGTTTATCTAATCTTCAAGGTTTATCTTATGCAAGCAACTCAGCGAACTCATACACTAGTTGACACTTTTATACCCGGTCAGGGCATATTGCGTGCGGTTCTACTCGTTGTTGGCTTTTCCTTTCTAGTAGCGCTCTTTGCGCAGATTTCCATAAAATTACCTTTTACTACTGTTCCCATTACAGGTCAGACGCTAGCGGTATTACTTGCTGGAGGTGCATTGGGTTCTAAAAAAGGAGCCACCAGTTTAGGCCTCTACGCATTGTGGGGAACAATAGGAATCCCTGTTTATGCTCCATCACAAACTGCAGAGACAATTCACTTTATTTTGCCATGGTCAGGAACTGCTGACCCTTTCTGGTTACTCACTAGTGGCGGATACATAATAGGGTTCATCTTAGCTGCGTATATCGTCGGCTATTTCGCAGAGCGAGGCTGGGATCGGGCCTGGAATGTTACTGTGGCAATGCTACTTGGAAATGTTGCCATTTACTTGCCAGGATTGCTTTGGCTAGGCTATCTGATTTCATCAGGGTCACTTGATGCACAATTAGGATTTAAACTTGCAGAAGTAATTCCTGGTAGCTCGAGTTTTGAAAAGACTCTGGTCGGTGGTTTCTATCCTTTCGTAGTTGGAGATTTGCTGAAGCTATATCTAGCTTCAATTTGCCTTCCAGGAGCATGGATAATCCTTGGGAAAAAGAGGAATTAGTTAAGTGGAAATAACTTGGATTGGACATGCATCATTAAGGATACGCTCTGGTAATAAATCATTAATAAGTGACCCTTTTCCGCCTTCTCTAGGATTAAATTACCCTCCTGCAGTCTCGCAATCTGACGTATTGACCTTAAGCAGTTCGGATGCTTTGCATTCAGCTCACGAGGTAATTAATGGCAAACCTGTAGTACTTGAAGGGCCTGGGGAATATGAAGCCTCAGGGATGCATATTCGCGGAATAAGAACTACACGCCGGACTCCAGAAAACGAACCCCAACTATGGAATACAATTTATGTGATAGAGACTGAAGGCTTAGTTGTGTGCCATCTCGGTAATCCCGATATATTGCTAACCAATAAAGAAATAGATGATCTAGGCTCGACCGATATCCTAATCCTCCCTGTAGGAAGTGATTCAGGAATATCAGCTGGTGATTGCGTAGAAATAATTAATAGTGCATCACCTAAAGTAATTATTCCCATGCTGTATGCCCATAGTGGAAATAAAAGCGCCGCAAGGCCAATAGATCCATTTATCCAAGAATACGGAGGAAAGCTTCCTGAGAGCCAGGCACGTTATTCAATCACGAAAAACAATCTACCCGAGGAAGCAACTCTGGTTATTCTAGAACCATCCGGTACTCTCCTTTAATCTTCTTCTATTTTTTATCAGCTACTAAAATAGGTACCCCTACGTCATTACCATTCGTTGGGCCTTACTGAAGTTCTCTAGCCAAATCATTGGACGTAAAATACTGAACGCCTAAAACCCCAAGCAAACAAAACAGAATTCATAAGGAAGATCCCTAGCAAAGGATTCCAGGAGCAATGTCGAGGCTGTAATGCCAAAGGGCAACAAAATTGATCCCTGAAAGCGCGCTAAGGAGCTAAATGCAGAATAGTTGATCTTACCCCGTCAATATATGAAAAATAATCACGTATTTGATCGGACCCTGATGATCCCATATACCGTAAGTAGCAGAATGACAAAGACGCCCGCAATAACAATATAAAAAAAGAATGAGTTATAAAATGGGGTATTGGCTGAGTCGGTGGTAGTCACCGGAATAGGTGTAGGGCTCGCAGAGACGGGCAAAGACTCAGTCGTAGGTGTTGGAGTCATTCCTGAAGCTGGCAATGGCGTAGGTGTCGGCACAAGCATCAAAGTGAAAGGAGTAGGCGTAGGTAACACCAAGGGCAGATCCCCGAAATATAGATCAATAGGGCTGATGCTAGGTGTTCCTTGTAAAGGGAATGGAAAAGTTAACTGGGCAATACGGCTACTGTTCAAATGAAATGAAACAGGCTTACCTACATAGTCGTAGCTAGGAGGGCCAGCTAAGAGGCAGGTATCAGCGCATTTAAAACTACCGTCTTGGACAACAACAGGACGGCTCTCCCAATCATCGATCCTAACAGTAATTGAACCTTCAGCTAAAAGCTCGCCATCATAATATGCAGTACCTTCGAAAAGCATAGGCCATGGAGGCATTTGCTCAGCAGCAAGTGCAGAGGTAGTAATGGTTGCAAAGAGCAAAAGGGTTGTGCAGAAGGCGAATATTTTAATAGTGAACATAATAAGCATCAGTAAAAATTTCAGGTTGTTAAATGGAAAGCCTCCCTCCACAGGGGGAGGGAGGCTTTTTGCTCCACTATAGGGTTACTAGATCTTTATCCCTACGGGACCAGTGTTCCAGCCTTGTTTGCCCAGACCCAGTATCCACGGGCTGTGGCAATTCTGTTATCAGCTGTACCAGAGACTGACTTCACCCAGGCGTTGCCCTGTGTGTCGAATTGGTAAGCAACTGACCAGTCAATGCTAGAGAAGTATGTACTTGAGTCACCACCATCAACCGCCGTGCTGGCTGCGTTGAGGGCAATATCTACGACACCAAGTAGGTTCCAACCTGTCGTGACAGGAACCGTTGGCAATACAGCCGCAGGATTCGCTTCAGGAATCAGAGTTGAGATAGCTGTGAAGGCTGTGGTGTTTACCCAGTAACCATAACCAGCTTCTACTTTGGTCAAAGTACCTACCCATTCACTTCCGCTCTTGGAAGCTGTGAGCCATTCACCATTCTGGTATCCGAGAACCGTCCCAGCTGGGTTTGTACCCATAACTGCGGTCAAGGTGTTGTCAGTTGGTGTGCCAGGGAAGGAAACGAGGTTCCAGCCTGGGGATAGAGGCACTTTGTATGCACTGCGCTCTAACACTTCAAATGTAAATTCTCTTGCCTTCGAGTTACCGACGGCATCCTCACCAGTGTACTTAAGTGTGTGCTCACCTAGAGCCAAACCTGAGGTAGCGAGGTTGAAGGTTTCATCGTCTACTACCGATAGTGATCCACTTACATCAACACCGTCAAGCGTGATGCTTGTGATTGTGATCTTAGCACTAGCGTCAGATTTAACCTTACTGCCATCAGACAAGGTAACTGACGAGTCACTGCCTTCGAAGAAGTACTCAGCAGACTCTGTGTATGTCAGTTTAATAAATGGCTTAGTACTCTCAGTCTCACCTGTTGATCCACCCGGAGACAATGTCTCTGTAGGTGCATTGATGTTGTCATCAATTTCACCAATCAGGTTAGCGGCAGAAAGCTTGGCCATATCAACCACTTCATCATTGTCTGGTTTACCGTCAGAGTCAGCATCGGTAAATCCAGTGGTTTTACCAATATTACTGCTGTTCTTGTCAGAACCAGAGACCGCAATACCTACCACAGCACCTGCAGCGGTAATGCCCATGTCTGAAGCGTCATACGCCTGTTCCCAGGTGTTAGTAGCACCGGATACAGCTTTGATTGAGTTGTCTGCATTTACGCTGTTGACCTCAACCTTGTCTGCGGTTGGAGTGTCAGTGTCGAATTCCATAAAGTGAACCTTAGGAGCCGACTTCAGTGTTTCATCAGATACAACTCTGACAGTGATCTTCTTCTCAGAAACTGGCCTTGAAGTACCAGCGTCACCGGTAATAGTTACCGTGAACGTTGGCGCGATACCATCAGTAGAGGTAATGTCCTGTGAAGCATTGGTGTTACCAGCTGCGTCGGAAATAGCTCCCGCGAGCATCTGGAACTCAGGCTTCGCATCACCTGCAAGATCAGCATCTAAGTGTAGGTAAACTTCAGAACCGTTTACATGAACGCTACTAATGGTAACGCCATCCATCACGAAGTCCGAAGCAGCTACGCTTGCTGCGTCAATTGCGTCTGTCGAAGCAGCACCAGTGTCTTTAAACACCAGCTTGATAGCTGCGTTGTTTGATTCTTCTTCTTCATCAGTTGCGTCCCAGCCAGTACCAGTCGTTGCAGAATCAATAGTTGGCTTCTTGGAGTCAACTGTGATCTTGTAGTTCTGGTCACCTGATGTGTCGGAATCTGAATCCGTTCGAGTAGTGTTACCCGCACGGTCAGTAGCCGTTACATAGAAGTAGTGGTCCTGTGCAGCGTGTGCACCTTGGTTGAATGAGAATGAATACCCATCCGTAACCGTAGTCCAGCCGGACGTAGCGCTTGCGCTACGATCAGTGGAACCGTCAGTTCCGTCTGTGGCTAACTGGGTGTAAACATTAATGTCTACAGCAGCACCAGAAGCAGCAGCTAACGGCTCTGCAGTGGTTATTCCATCTGCGTCGTCGTCACTATTACCGTCCTGTCCTGGGTCTTCATTGTCACCTCTAAGACCAGAAGCAGAGTCAGTTACGATCGCGGCATATGTAACCGTGGTCGATTTCTGAATTGCTTTGTTCGAAGGCGTGATTGAGGTGATATCTGGTCCCTCAGCATCAACTGTCAAGCTAATGACAGTACCTTCGGAGTCCGTGACATCAATTCGCTGCCCATCAGTTGCAGTAATTTCATCACGACCCGCACTGGCACCGGATGCAACAACACGAAATGCAGCTTGGTGCACCCCGTCTGCCGCAGGCGTCGCGGCTACCAGCGACAGAGTAAGTGTAGTTCCGCTAGTAGCGTTCTTCACATCTACTGTCTGTGCCGCACCGCCAGTACCTGCCTTTTTAAAGGTTACTAGCACGTAGTCGAACGCAGTAGTTGAGTTACCAACATAAAGCGTTGTCCCTACTTTAGTGTCCTCTGGGTCAACAGTTGACACATCAATAAGAATAGCCTGGTTGGCATCTATCGTGCCGTCAGGCGCGATGTCAGTTATGTTGCCAAATACAGCAGCATTCAACCGTGGGCTAGTCCCAATATTCGTCTCACCATCAGCGGCGAGAACGGGCAAGATGATGAGCAGCGAGAAAGCTGCTGCCATCAACGTCCCTATTAGCGATACCTTACTAAATCTCACATCTACCCCCTTGTGGAGCCTTACGTTATTAGGGTCTCTAAGAACAGGGCGGTTCTTATTCATATTTTTCGCCATTCCTTTTTACAGGTCTGGCATCCCCTCATCCCAGGCGCCCATTATATAAAACGGGACAGTCGGAAGCCATAGCAACCCACTTACCCCTAGGACCGAGTGAATTTTTACCATCTCAACGGCCCAACTGTCAACTAACAAACTAGCAATTGACAAGCAATTTCTTGCAGATCAATTATATGCGAAATCCCAATATTCTGCATCATATGCAGAATTACTAGAATAACTGCGTATCTTCAATACCCTAAACCGACTCGTCAGTCGGAAAGACTACTAGAGATACTAGACGACTATATGACCGATACGAAACCAAGTCAATCAGTTTGCCCAAGCTTATTTTACTTGATTTTTTGTTCGTCGTCTCGTTACTTTATGCTTAATTTTGCCAACTAAATTCTTCCAATACCACAATGTTAAATATCTCTTGTGAGAGTATTAAGGAATTCTGCATTGTTTTTCGTTTGGCTCATTCTTTCTATAACTCTCTCAGTTGCCTCTGACGGATTCATCGCGTCAGTGGCTATCATGCTGCTCATTCGCCTCAGCAAATATACCTGGCGTAATGTAAGTTCATCGAGTAGCAATTCTTCGCGTCGTGTTCCACTCCGCTGAATATCTATTGAAGGGAAAGTCCTTCGCTCAGCAAGTCGTCGATCCAGGTGCAATTCCATATTCCCTGTCCCTTTGAATTCCTCGTAAATCACGTCGTCCATTCGGCTACCTGTTTCTACTAGGCATGCGGCCAATATAGTCAAACTGCCACCTTCTTCAGTATTTCGAGCCGCACCAAAAAAGCGTTTGGGAGGGTAAAGTGCAACTGGGTCAATCCCACCGGACAGCGTTCGACCACTCGATGGCACTGCAACGTTGTACGCACGTGTAAGCCGAGTAATGGAATCAAGCAAAATGACAACATCCCTACCAGTTTCTACTAACCGCCTGGCACGCTCAAGGCATAACTCTGCAACTCTACAGTGATCCTCAACGGGTTCATCAAAAGTTGCGCTGTATACCTCACCTTGAATTGATCGTTTTACATCTGTTACTTCTTCTGGACGTTCGCCAATCAACGCTACCATCACATGCACATCCGAATAGTTCGCGGTAATGCCTGCAGCTATTTGCTTCAGTAGTGTCGTTTTACCAGCCTTTGGTGGGGCCACTATAAGCCCTCGTTGGCCTCGCCCCACAGGAGAAAGAATATCTAGCATTCGAGTCGCTAATTCTCCCGAAGTAGTCTCTAATTTGAGTTGCACGTCAGGCGATACAGGAGTTAAATGTTCGAAATTTTTTCTTCGCCTGGAAACCTCAGGGTCCAAGCCATTAACTGCTTCAACTCTTGTAAGACCGCGATAGCGCTCAGAATCTTTTGGTAACCTAACTTGGCCCAGTACCAAATCACCTGTCCTCAAATTGAACCGGCGAATTTGTGACTGCGAAACGTATGCGTCAGTCTGATCAGGTCTACGACCGTTATGCCTTAAAAATCCATATCCATCCGGGAGAATCTCAAGAACTCCACTTGCAAGGCTTAGCCCGCCTTCTAGTAAGTCTGGTCCAAATTTTTCTACATATCCCTGAAGAACTTCATACATGAGAGCGTCATGAGTTTTTGGCAATGGCTTGTCATTACCTAGCCCCATGTCGCCACAAATGGCAATCAATTCTTCAATAGTTTTTTGTTGCAGCTCAGCAATATTCATAGAGCCTCTGGCCTCGGATAATTAACGGATGGACAACTCATATTTCTC
>JAKUPZ010000021.1 GCA_022449765.1 Dehalococcoidia bacterium
TTGGTACCATTATTTCTCTAACCGGCGTCTGATCGAGATGCAAGATAGCGCGTATCATTTGTCGCTCGTGTATTTCTAACGATTCTTCAGCTATCGTTTCCTCCACATCTAGTGAGGCTTCAGGGCTAATTACTCCGTTACTATTATTACCTTGCTCAATTTCCTGATCTGCTCCCGCTATGCGTAGACCTGATCGTGAAAATACTCGTATCGGCAAAAGAGGCCATAGAAGCAATTGGACGATGGTTCCAAATGTTACAAGTGGACCAATTGAAAGGCGTTGGACAATATTTTCAATTACTGGAGAGGCGATAGTTAAAACAAGCCATATCCCAATCAATATGCCTGTGATTGGAATCCAATGGAGCTCCGTGGAAACAATTAGCCATCCTAGGCCAGATGCGGAAATTATTGCAGATGTAAGGGGAAGAAGGAGCCAAATCAAATCTTCATAAGCCGATCGATCTGTTCTGAGTCGTCTCAGAGATGCTTCTCTAATCCCTCGTTCATTCAGAGATTCTCGAACATTTGCTCGCCGAAGCAAAGGTAAGGCAGCATCAGCTGCGTGCAAACCAAGAAATGGAATTACTGAAAGAATAAATATTATTACTAGGGCCGTATTACCACTATCCAAGGGTATCCCTCTCCTTTTTTGAGAGCAATTTTAATGAACTAGATTTACTCATTTTCTTCGCGGGGATTCCTGAAACTCTTGTATTAGCAGGAACATCCCTTGTCACGACTGCACCAGCTGCAGTCATCGCCCCTCTACCTACCTTCACTGGGGCCACTAATAAACTGTCGCTCCCAATGAAGGCATTGTTCTCTATTTCCGTAACATGTTTTTCTGAGCCGTCAAAATTGCAAGTGACTACTCCTGCCCCTATATTGACTTCGTTCCCAATACGAGAATCACCGATATAGCAGAAATGCCCTACATGCGTATCTCGCCCAATATGGCTCGCTTTAATTTCAACATGGGAGCCAATATATGCATTCTCCGAAATTACAGTCCCAGGCCTTATATGTGAATAAGGACCGACATGGCTACTTTCTTCCAAAGTGGAATTGTCGACAACAGAATTATCTATTACTACATTGGGACCAATCATCGAATCAACAATCCGCGTATTTGGGCCTATCACAGCGCCTGATTCAATTACTGTCGAGCCAATTATTGATGTATTGGGATGAATAGTTACGTCAGCAGAAACACTTGCTGTCATGTCAAAATAAATAGTAGCCCTATCAAGGAGTGTCACTCCAGATTCCAGTGCCGATATTCGAAGCCTTTCCTGAGCAGCGGTCTCGGCATCAGACAAATCCAGTTTCGTATTCACGCTTAGAGATTCAGAGACATCCAATGTCGCATAGCACTCAATTTTTTCGTCACGCTTTGAAGCCAATTCAATTAAATCAGTAAGGTTATATTCCCCGTTCGGATGCACCTTTAGATCACTGATAACTGACCGTAACCATTCGGCATCAAAAGCGTAAACTCCGACATTAATCTCATATATAGGTAAATTTATGTTTCTATATTCTGGATGCTCAAGAATTTTTAAAGCATTGCCGGATGGAGCTCGATGCACTATTCCAACCTGCTGCTGAGGCATCATTTCAGAAGCACATGTAAGTAATGTTATTTTTGCATCCGTAGATTCATGGTGCAGTGCTAAAGCCTCAACTGTTTCAGGCCTAACCAAAGGAACATCTGCATTAATAACTACAATATGCCTGACGTCGTGATCTACTGCAATTAATCCTGTAGCCAGTGCATGGCCTGTACCTAAAGCCTCTGGCTGATTAATACATTTGTACTCAGGCCCCAGAATATCTTTTAGCAGGTCTGAGTTATCGGGGGAAGAAATGACCATAGGAGTCAATGGATGTACGCTTGAAGCAGCACAAACAGCGTGGAGCACGAGCGGAAGGCCCGCGACCTTGTGAAGGACTTTAGGCAAAGACGATTTCATACGACTACCTTTGCCAGCAGCCAGGACAATTGATGTCCATGAATCCATATTATGCTCTAGGTTTAAAACCTTTTACGAGCTTAAATTCTCCCGTATCTAACATATCTTACAGTTGAATATTCTGTAATACCTCACGCAATCATGCTTGAAGCCATAGAAATGGTACGTAGGATGGATTCTTAGTGTCAAGGCCAATATGTTCAAATGCTATGGGGATAATCAAAGATTATGCTAAAATCTTACCTCTGGAGAGATGGCTGAGCGGTTGAAGGCGGCGGTCTCGAAAACCGTTGTAGGGGGTTTCCTCTACCAAGGGTTCGAATCCCTTTCTCTCCGCCATCTATAATAGTATTAATTTTCGGAGAGGTGCCGGAGTGGCCGATCGGGCACGACTGGAAATCGTGTAGGGGCGCAAGTCTCTCGCGGGTTCGAATCCCGCTCTCTCCGCCATTTTTTTGACGCGTAAGCTAGCAAATTTCTCTAAAAGGGTTGACAAACCCAGCATGGTTTCGCGTATTTTGGAAATATGGAATCAAACGATAATCAAAAAACCTCTGGACTCACAGGGCAAAAACTTGTCATTGTGGAATCTCCAACCAAAGCTAGAACAATCTCAAGATTTTTAGGCAATGATTTTCAAGTTCTCGCCTCGATGGGGCATGTAAGAGATTTACCTGACCGACGTATCTCGGTTGACCCCGAAGATGAATTCAAAGCCATTTATCAAATTACCCCGACAGCAAAGCCTGTGGTGAATGCAATAAAGGCAGCAGCAAAAAACGCACCAGAAATCTATCTCGCCACTGATCCAGATCGTGAGGGTGAAGCGATTGCATGGCATCTGCTTGAAGCAGCGGAAATCAAAAAACCAGTGCAAAGAGTTGTCTTCCATTCAATAACCGAAAATGCAGTGGATGAAGCATTTGCACATCCTCGGGAAATTGACATGCGATTAGTTAACGCTCAGTTTGCGCGCCGTCACATAGATCGGTTAATTGGCTACCCAACTAGTAACCTACTAAGACGGTATGTTCAAAAAGGGAGCTCTGCAGGGAGAGTGCAATCTCCCGCTCTACGAATGGTTGTAGAGCGCGAGGAGGAAATTCGTAAGTTTGTGCCTATCGAGTACTGGGTAATCAATGCAAATTTCTCCACCAGCAAGGGAAAATACTTCACTGCTCCATTAGTACATATAAACGGAAAGCCAATTCCAAAGCCAGGTATAAAAAATGAAGAAGACGTCAATTTAATTGAATCAGATTTAAAACAATCCGACTTTAAGGTGACTTCATTAAAGGAAAAACCTGTCAAACAAAAACCCTCAGCTCCATTCATCACTACGACCCTCCAGAGGGAGGCATCTAATAAATTGCGCTTTGATCCTGACAGAACAATGCGAATCGCACAACAGCTTTATGAAGGCATTGAATTAGGTGATGGTGCTGTTGGATTAATTACCTACATGCGTACTGATTCACCCCAGGTTGATAAAAGTGCAATTAGCGAAACGCGGACATACATCCAATCTCGATGGGGTCTTGATTATTTACCAAGTACGCCGAGAGTACATTCCAACAAAAGAAACCAAGCTGTTGCGGCTCAGGAAGCTCACGAGGCAATAAGGCCCACTGATGTGACAAGATCGCCAGAATCTATTCGCAAACACCTTAAATCTGATCAAGCCAAGCTATATGAGCTGATTTGGAACAGAATGATTGCTAGCCAAATGGCTGATGAAGCAGGGGTTACGACTACTGTCGAAATTGGGGCATCTTCAAGTACTGACTCTTCGTACCTCTTTCGAAAATCCGGATATGTCCCAAAGTTCTTAGGGTTCGCGATTCTATATAAAGAAGATCCTTCTGAGAGTTCTGAAGAGCCGGATGCAGAGGAAAGTGTCCAGGACATTTTCCCGAACCTTGTGGTCGGTGAAGTAATACAATGCAAAAAATTCGACCGCAAGCAAAGTTTTACAAAGGCTCCTGCAAGATTTACTCAAGCAAGCCTCATTAAAGCATTGGAAGAAAATGGCATAGGACGTCCAAGCACCTATGCCAGTACTTTATCGACAATTATAAAGCGTAATCAGGTAGGAATCGAAGAGCGGCGCCTTGCGCCTACCCCACTGGGTGAAGCTATATGTCAACAATTACAAAATCACCTTAGCAATCTAGTTGATTATGAATTCACAGCTAGGCTGGAAGAGGATCTAGATGAAATAGCCAATGGCGACAGCGAATACCTTGATATTATGAAACGGTTTTATATACCCTTCAATCTTTCATTAGAAACAGCAAAGGAAAATATTGAAAGAATTTCACTTTCTGAGGAGACCGACCGGTTTTGCCCCGACGGTCACTCTCTGGTTCGCAGGTTTGGACGAAGCGGATATTTTATTGGATGCAGTATGTATCCGGAGTGTAAATATACTGAGCCAGAAGATGGGCCACCAGTTAACATCGACACCGGAGTAATTTGTCGAGAACCTTCATGTGGGGGAAGTATCGTTGAGAAAAAAAGTAGGCGTGGTTCTATTTTTTGGGGGTGCAGTAATTACCCGAAATGCAGGTTCACCATCTCTAAAATGCCTTTAATTGATCCATGCCCCATATGTGAAGGAATGATGGTACAAGGTAATCGCGGGGATGAATGTGCAGGAGAATGTGTAACAAAAGCAGCAGTGTCCTGCCCCAAAGCAGATTGTGACGGGGTTTTACTCGAAAAACGTGGTCGCTTCGGGCCGTTTTGGGGATGCAATAATTATCCCAAGTGCAAAACCATAGTAAATAAATTGCCTCTTAAAGATGCTTGTCCCGTATGTGAAGGCCTGACTGTATCCGGCCCTAAAGAGATCCCTCAATGTTACGACAAAGAATGCGGCTGGAAAGGGTCACTCACAGAAAGCGATCCTAATGTAATAACAATTGTTCTCAAATAAACGTCACGAGTACCTTGTAAGTAGCAGCAGAAAAGGCTAGAAATAAGATCGTGGAAAGCATCTGGGAAAAACATTTTGCTCAATATGAGCGATATTTGCGCTCAAGTCGCGCCCTGTCCGAAAAAACAATAACTAATTATTTAAAAGATCTATTTATTTTAAAAGAATATTTAACTATCCAAGAATTATCTCTCACCTTAGACGAGTCAGGGTTATACGCCTTTCTCAGTCGAAACGGTTCAATATCAATTGCAAGTGAATATCGCTCTTTCATGCGGGATTTTATATCTTGGCTCCTTGAAAAGCGTGTGATATCTGGCGGGATAGGCACCGGCACAAGAGGGCACAGTCGTGCAAGTATCCGGAGGATACTTGCATCAATTCGAGGGTTTATTAGGTTTCTGATAGAAGGGAATCATCTCCCTGATGCTGAATTATGGCATATACGTTCTGCCCAAATGGCCAGAATAACACCCAAATCCTCGCAAAAACTGCCTGATTTACTTTCGCAAAAAGAAGCCTTCGATTTAATTAACACCGCAAAAACTACAGCCACACATGCACAAAGCTACCTCAGGAACTTAGCCTTAATCGAAATTCTTTACGGATGCGGCCTCCGCGTAAGCGAGGTTAGTCAATTAAATTGGAACCATGTAAACATTACCCAAGCAACTGTACGAGTTATTGGAAAAGGTCAAAAAGAGAGAGAGGTACCAATCGGAGAGCATGCATTGTCCGCGCTTGTTGAATACTCTATGCAACATCAAACCAGCACAGGTCCAATTTTCCTAAACGCTAAAGGTAATAGGCTAAGCAATAGGTCAATACAAAGGATCGTTCACAACTACTCTGTCCTTTCAGGTCTAAGAAACGACATACATCCCCATACTTTGAGACATTCCTACGCGACCCACCTTTTGGATGGTGGCGCAGACTTGAGAATCGTCCAGGAACTTCTGGGCCACTCCACTCCGAGCGCTACACAGGTGTACACTCATGTTAGTCAAGGTGAAGCAAAAAAAGTCTATTTAAACAGTCACCCGTTGGCAAAAAAAGATGGACTATCAAGATAAAATAAATTGATAATGGAATAACTATGACAATTCTTATCGTTAACGGACCCAATTTAAACCTTCTCGGTCAACGTGAGCCAGAAATATATGGCCACACCACTCTGTCAGATATCGAGAGTTCCCTGACTACCTATGCCGACAAAGTTGGAGCTAAAGTAAATTTCTTTCAATCAAATTCCGAGGGTGATTTAATCGATTTTATTCAAAAAAATGCCGCCACAAGTACTGCTCTAATTTTAAATGGAGCAGGATTTACGCATACCAGCGTCGCGTTGCGCGATTGCATAGCAGCCTTATCAATTCCTGTAGTTGAAGTGCATCTTTCAAATATTCATGCAAGAGAAGAATTCAGGCATACCTCACTAACAGCACCAGTTGCTAAAGGCATAATCAGTGGACTTGGGCCGACAGGCTACCTCCTTGCTCTTGAATATCTTGTATCAACTGAAGGTGTTTCATGAATTTCACAAATAGAATTACACGTCTTCGCGAAAAACTTGCTGAGCAACAATTGGATGCAATATTAATATCATCCAGTGAAAACCGCTCGTACTTTTCTGGGTTCCGTGGCTCTGCTGGATATTTATGGATCACTCCACGTGAGGCAATATTAGCTACAGATTTTCGATATACCGAGCAGGCTGCCTTTGAAGCCCCAGATTACGAAATTGTTCGAATAACTGCAGGACCCAGTTGGCTCAAAAACGCGGCATCATCAAGCAATATCGCCCAGATAGGCGTAGAAGATCATGACCTTACCCTAGCAGGGTACAATTCAATAAAAGAGCAGCTCTCAGATATTCCAAATAAACCGAAACTCATTCCAACAGGGTTTATGTGTAATCAACTTAGGGCAGTTAAAGATGCTAAGGAAATTGAACTCTTAGTACAGGCCATAAATTTTGCAGATCAAGCAATCGAAACTGTGGGTGCTACCCTTAAACCTGGTGTAACTGAACGAGAAATTTCCTGGGATTTAGAGAAAACTATGCGCGAGTTAGGAGCTGATGGCATCTCGTTTAATACAATCGTTGCTTCAGGCCCTAATGGAGCAAAAGCCCATCATAAACCCACCGATCGCAGGCTGGAAATTGGCGATGGAGTAGTTATCGATATGGGAGCTTTATATCAAGGCTACTGCAGCGATATTACACGTACATTCGTAATCGGCAAGGTAAGCCCTGAGTTCAGGAAAATTTACGATATTGTATTGAGCGCCCAAGAAACTGCTGAAGCCACAGCTAGTGCCGGAATGAGCGGTACCGATGTAGATGGACTCGCGCGGCAGGTCATAGAATCTGCAGGATATGGAAATGAATTCGGGCACAGCCTTGGGCATGGAATTGGTATTGCAGTACATGAACTCCCAGGCGTGGGTCCAAATTCAGCTAATACCATTGAAAACGGAATGGTCTTTAGTGTCGAACCTGGCATTTATATAGAGGGGTGGGGTGGAGTTCGTATAGAGGATCTCGTATTAATGGAAAATAATCGTCCTCGAGTATTAACTAAAGCACACAAGCGAGACTTGGTCGTAATATAAATTTTTAGGAGTAAGTAAAATGGTAATGGAATTCGGAGACTTACGCAGGGGCGCAACTATTGAAATGGATGGAGTGCCATTTAAAGTAGAAGAATATTACCAGCAAAAAATGCAACAGCGAGCCCCCGTATATCACATAAAAATGCGAAATCTCATCACAGGGCAATTATTAGATAAAACATTCTCAGGGTACGGATTGAAGCTCACAAAAGCCCCTGTAGAGAACAGGGAGTGTACTTTCTTATTCGAAGCAGACGATATCTATACATTCATGGACTCCAGTACATTTGATCAATATGAAATTTCAAAAGATATAGTTCGAGAAAACACTGACTACTTAGTAGATCAAACTACATGTGAATTAGTTTTCTACCGAGAAAAACCAATCATGGTAGAAATGCCTACTACGGTCGATCTACAAGTAACCGACACTCCACCTGCTTATAAGGGCGACACTGCATCTGGAGGCGGTAAGCCAGCAACATTAGAGACAGGTATTAGGATCACCGTTCCAATGTTTGTGGCTATAGGTGAAAAGGTCCGAGTCGACACACGTAACGGGGAATACGTTACACGCGTAACTGACTGATTAATGCAAATCTACACAGTAAGTCAGCTATCCAATTACATTAAGACATTACTTAATGAAGATCTTTATTTGCGAGATATATGGGTGACGGGAGAGGTGTCTTCATTGTCTAGCCCTAGCTCGGGACATCGATATTTCAATTTTAAAGACAATGATAGTGAGATCAGAGCGGTTATGTTTAGGGGCAATACCGCAAACGGTGCTGATAATTTAATCGATGGCTCTCAAGTTAATATTGAAGGATATGTGTCCTATTATGAAGTAAGGGGCCAGATACAACTGTATGCAAGGTCCGTAATGCCTGTTGGTGCAGGCGAGTTATCGGTGGAATTTGAAAAATTGCGCAGTCAATTACAGGCCGAAGGCCTTTTTGACCCCTCTAGGAAAAGGCCTATCCCTGTCTACCCTAAAAAAATAGGAATTGTGACGTCGGCAAGTGGAGCGGTAATTCATGACATTATTACTACATTGGAAGCACGGTATCCATTAACCGAAATCGTATTTTGCCCATCAAGCGTACAAGGTGACGAGGCTCCTGTTGAAATCGCAGATGGAATAAAAATCCTACAACAAATACCTGGCGTCGAAGTGATTATTGTAGGTAGAGGCGGAGGTTCCGCTGAGGATCTTTGGGCGTTTAATACAGAAATTGTTGCTAGAGCAATCTATGCCAGTCAAGTCCCAATTGTAAGTGCGGTAGGGCATGAAACTGATACTACTATTGCAGATTATGTTGCAGACGTGCGCGCGGCGACGCCGACAGCTGCAGCTACTATCTGTACTCCGGACAAGAATATATTGGAACAAGAAATAAATTCTTTTCTTTTTCGATCAGCTAATGCGACTCTTACCTCAATTAATGAGGCCGAATCTCTTGTAAGTTTCTTTTTAGAGAAAATGAAAAATTATTTGCCTGATATTGATGTACAGCGTCAAAAAGTTGATGACATTTTAGAAAGAGTTAATTTATCTCTTCAGTCGTTTCTCCAAATCCAAAAGGAAAAAACAAAAACTCAAATTTCTGCACTCTCAACATTGAATCCTGAGGCAGTACTAAAAAGAGGGTACGCTATCGTTACGACACAAAATGCGACGCCCATAATGTCTACAAAAAGCATTACGACAGGTAGTATCGTAAAAACAAGACTCCAGGATGGAGAGTTTGAATCGAAGGTCCTATGAATAATTCAGAAAATGAGACAAGCCTTACTTTTGAGGAAGCTATAACCCAACTCAGAGATACCGTACAATCACTTGAAGCTGGAAATGCAACCTTAGAAGAAGCGACTACTTTGTTTGAAAAGGGTATGGGCTTAGCAAAAATCTGCAATGAACTGCTTTCGCAAGCTGAATTAAAAGTAACCAATCTTCAAAAAGAGTTTGAGAAGCAAATTCAGATGTTAGAAAACCCTGAGGACTAGGTATGAATTTTCGTGGTGATTTTCATATGCATACCTACTTTTCATATGACTGCTTGGTCAGCCCAGAAGCTCTAGTCAAAAGATGTGAAACGGTCAATCTTAATTGCATTGCAGTAACTGATCATAACTCTATTGAGGGTGCTAAAGCCGTTAAAAAAATAGCTCCTTTTCACGTAATAATCGGTGCAGAGATTAAATCAACGGAAGGTGAAATTACTGGCCTGTTCCTTGAAGAAATCATACCTGCTGGACTTTCACCTATCGAAACGATTAAACGTATCAAAGAGCAGAATGGAATTGTATCAGTGCCGCATCCTTTTACCGGAGGTGGGCGTTCCGCATTAAGTAAACCAATTGCAATTGAAATACTTCCATATGTGGATTTAATAGAAGGCTTTAATGCAAGAACAATGAATTCTGCAGACAACATGAAAGCTAAAGAATTCGCCCAAGAACATAAATTACCAATGACAGCAGTCAGTGACGCTCATACTACAAGGGAATTAGGTGCAACCTATACAGAATTTTCAGGATTTGATGGAAGCAAAGAAAGTTTTATTGCAGCGATTTCTGATGCAAATCGTGTAGAAGTTGAAGCAGGTAAATTTGTCCATGTGTACACCACATTGAATAAACTAATCCATCGCTTCAAAAAATACAGTTAAAAGTCTAATCACTAGGCAGTTAGAGGAACGTATTGACCGTGAATATAGGCTGGTTTTCCTCTGGAAGAGGAAGAGGGTCACGTGCGATGCTGGAGCATACAGTCTCGCATATACGAAGCCATACCCTAGACTGTGAAATTCAGTTTGTTTTCTGTCACCGTGAAGAAGGTGAAGGACAAGGTAGTGACGACTATTTGAAAAGAGTCTCAGACCTCCATATTCCTTCAATTACCATTTCATCCAAAAGATTCCGTGAAAACCATAATGATCAATTTGCGAAATACCGGGAAGAATTTGATCAATTAGTCTTCGAGGCGATTAAGCCTTATGACGTAGACATATGCGTCCTTGCGGGATATCTATTGATCATAAGCCCAGTATTACTAAAAAAAGGCTCGTTCATAAATTTACATCCTTCATTACCTGGGGGCCCGAAAGGACTCTGGCAAGAGGTAATCTGGCAAACAATCGTTAACAAAAACTATTCCACTGGAGCAATGACTTTTCTTGTCAGCGAAGAATTAGATGAAGGGCCTCCGCTTGCGTTCGCTGAAATTCCATTAACAGGTCCTGAGTTCCAAAATGATTGGGATTTATTGCGACTTGGTTCAATCGAGCAAATAAAAGCAAGCCAGGGAGAAAATTTTTCGTTGTTCCAAAAAATACGAAATGCTCAAATTCCTCTAGAAGCACCTCTATTAACTGAAACGTTGCGAATGTTCGCCGATAAGAAAATAGGTATACAAGAAATTCACCGCGCCTCAGATCTACCAATTGACCTGACAGGTTCTATGCAGATTTAGACTGGGTTTTATTGACGTTCGAAATCTCAATGACTTGCCCAGTTTTTGACAGCAGGACGGGAGCATTAATTTTTCCATCCGGGCTAGCGTCAATAACACATTTTTCAACATGCTCAAGTGAAGGCAGTTCATACATTACATCCAGCAATGACTCTTCTATGATCGCTCTTAAGCCTCGTGCGCCTGTTTTGCGCCCAAGAGCAAGTTCCGCTGCTGCATTAAGAGCAGCGTCTGTAAATGTCAACTCAACATCCTCTAATTTAAACAAATGTTGGAATTGCTTAATTACGGCGTTCTTAGGTTCCGTCAGGACGCGCACCAGTGAATCTTGGCCCAAAGCGTGAAGCGTAACGTTAATAGGAAGTCTTCCAATAAACTCTGGAATAAATCCATATTCAAGTAAATCTTCCGGTTCAAAAGCGTCTTTTATTGCTACATCGGAACTTGTATCCACCAAGGAAGAATGGAATCCCATTCCTTTTGCAGAAAGTATTCGATCTTCTACGATTTTATCAAGGCCATCGAATGCGCCTCCACAAATAAATAATATATTAGAGGTATTGAGCTGCAGGAAATCTTGCTGAGGATGTTTTCGCCCTCCCTGTGGAGGAACATTTACAACGGAGCCTTCCACTAATTTGAGTAGCGCTTGTTGAACTCCTTCACCTGAAACATCTCTGGTTATGGAAGGGTTTGCGCTCTTACGAGCTAGTTTATCTATTTCATCAATGTATATGATTCCATGTTCCGCTCGGGAAATATCATAATCAGCAGCTTGAATCAGTCGCAACAAAATATTTTCGACGTCTTCACCAACATATCCTGCTTCAGTAAGCGATGTAGCATCAGCAATTGCGAATGGCACTTCTAATATACGGGCTAAAGTCTGAGCAAAAATCGTCTTTCCTGAGCCAGTTGGCCCTACAAGCAAGATATTGCTCTTTTGTATTTCTACGCTCGTAGAATCCATATTTGAGCGAACTCGCTTGTAATGGTTATATACCGCCACGCTTAAAACGCGTTTTGCGCGATCTTGATCAATTACATATTCATCTAATCTACTCGTTATTTCCTTTGGTGAAAGGGATGCACCTGATGGAGCATTTGGAGACGAAAATGGAGCAATTTCTTCAGTAATAATTTGCTGGCATAAACGTACGCACTCATCGCAAATATAAACACGGCCAGGTCCAGCTACTAAACGTTTAACCGCATTTTGCGATTTGCCGCAAAAACTACAGACATGCTCTTCTCGGCCGGTTATATTCCCTGAATTATTTGCCATTACAGGACCTTATCACTTCGCCTTTTCTGCTCCTGCGGTCGTCGCGCCAAGTA
>JAKUPZ010000022.1 GCA_022449765.1 Dehalococcoidia bacterium
CTGCCTTATCTTGGTACCCATTATCTATTTCTAGAGCGAGTATGTTCCGTAGCGCCTTAACTCTCGCCAATCCCTGATCACGATTTGTCATTAGTCGTTATCTAGACATCCTTATATCGATTGCACAATCCCATTATCTGAGCCAGCTTGGATCGCATCGACCAATTTGTGATGCTGCACTGCATCCTCGAAATTCGGGTGGAATTCAGTGTTATTCAAGATAGCTTCCGCATAGGCAGCCCAAAGTTTTCCTATATTAACAGGAGCACCACTTAAGTTAGCGGCTGTAATCCATTCATCCTGCGGAGCCATTACTTCTCGAAGTTCAGTATCGCCGCTCGTCGCGATGCGTAATATCCCTGATCCTGAATGCGTGGAACCTGGAGCATCCAACGTGATCGTTCCCTTGCTTCCGTGAATCTGAAGATGATGCCCTGTTCCAAGAGCAGCGACCGAAGCGATGTGAGCGGAATAAACGGCACCATTTTGTAAAAACCCGTTCACCAGGATTGTGTCAGGCGAATCTACATCAAATGCTTCCTGCGTATCAGATGCTGTCCATTGCTTCGTCTGAGTGCTAACTACTGAAGATGCTGTTTTCATAGGGCCAACCATTGAAATTAAACCATCAATAGCATGTCCAAATGTAATGCTAAGCGTATTGGCTCGAGCTTCTTTATCTCTCATCCATATACGATCCGAAGGTCGAGATGACGCGCCTGTTGCACACTGGATTAAATTCACAGATAGGAGATCGCCAATAGCCCCTGAGTCTATTACCCGACGTATTTCCAAATATTCAGCTGATCTTCGTGATTGCAAGCCAATACAGGTACGTATACCAGCCGCATGAGCCAGATCTGTCATTTCCTGTGCCTGCGCAGTTGTTGTTCCCAAAGGCCATTCTGTATAAACATGTTTGCCTGCAGCAATAATGTCTTTCGTAAGCTCATAATGCAGCGGTAACTTCACTGAAACCGCTGCGACGTCGACCTCCGGATTAGCTAATAGATCATGGTGATTGTCGTAGGCATAACGTGCACCAAATTTTGTAGCCGCCTCCTGAGCAGACTCCATCCTTGTGGTTGAAACTGCAACTAATTCAACTCCAGGAATTCCGGCAGCAAATGCGGGCATATGCGCACGTCCAGCCCAACCTGCAATGTTTCCCCCTATTATCCCTACCTTCACTACATCATTCATTAAACCCCCCTTACGACTATACGCAGTAATACTACATCCATTCGTCTCCATCTAGACATGACTCGTTGACCAAGTACAAATGCATGCCTAGACTGACCATATTGGTTTCAAACCTAAGAGGTATCACTATGAAAATAGGGTTTATCGGCCTTGGAAATATGGGTGGCCCAATGGCACTTAATTTAATCAAGGCAGGACACTCGCTCACTGTCCATGACATCAATCCAGAATCAGCAACAGCGCACCGAGAAATGGGTGCATCATGGGCAGAGTCGCCAATGGAGCTAGCTTCTCAGACGGAAGTAATCTTCACTTCCCTACCAGGTCCCAAAGAAATTGAAGCAGTCGCCACTGGACCAGAAGGTATCCTGCAAGGAATCCACGAAGGCGCCATTTACATAGATTCGTCTACGAATTCCCCTTCCGTTGTACGCAGGATTGCAAAAAAAATACATGAGTCAGGTGCCGAAATGCTCGATGCACCAGTTAGTGGAGGGCCGGTAGGTGCAGAGGCTGGAACCCTTGCAATCATGGTCGGTGGCAATGAGTCTATTTTCGAAAGAGTTAAACCTATTCTTGAAGTAATAGGAAGTGGCGTTACCTATGTAGGCGATATCGGTTCCGGAACAATTGCAAAGCTGGTACATAACGCAACTTCTTTTGCAGCGCGAATAGCAGTGCAAGAAGGAATGGTACTGGCTGTAAAGGCCGGGGTTTCACCAAGCAATATGCTTAAGGTCCTTCGAGAAGCAGCTTTTGGTAAGCAAGTACTCCTAACACACCACATTCCAGAATTAGTATTCAAAGGAGACTTCGACAATGTTCGCTTTGCATTGGGACTTTCGCATAAGGACGTTAGCTTAGCCCTGGAACTTGCAGAAGAAATGGATGCCCCGCTGGAAATGGCCGAAAAAGCAAAATTAGTTATTGAAGAAGGAATGTCCAGAGGCTGGGGAGCCAAAGATAATCTCTCAACATTCATGCTTGCAGAAGAACGTGCAGGAATAGAGGTCCGTGAATGAATGATTTGGTAACACTAACAGCCCGGGAAGCTATTCAAAAACTCAAGCAAAAAGAAGTATCTCCTCTGGAGATGATTGACGCTGCTCTTGAAAGGATTGCTGAAACAAATGGGTCAGTAAATGCATTGCCAACACTCGCAATTGAACGAGCAAAGACCCATGCAAAAGCCCTCATGGAATCTGGTGTCCCTGGTGACATTCCTCCTGGCTATCTCTACGGTCTCCCAATCGCAGTCAAAGATCTTAAAGACGTCAAAGGAGTTCTATCCACCAAGGGTTCACCTATTTACGCCAATCACATACCTGATCAATCTGATTACTTAGTCGAAAATATCGAAGCCAAGGGTGGGATTGTCTTAGCGAAATCCAATACCCCTGAATTTGGTGCAGGAGCTAACACTTTTAATGAAGTTTTTGGCAAAACGCGCAACCCCTGGGACACGCGCAAAACTTGCGGTGGCTCCTCTGGAGGAGCAGCCGTTTCATTAGCCACAGGACAAGTATGGCTTGCTACTGGCAGTGACTTAGGTGGAAGTTTGCGTATCCCGGCAAGCTTTTGCTCGGTAGTGGGACTCCGACCAACACCCGGCCGTGTACCTCACGGACCAAAAGATCTCCCCTTCGCAAGCCTTTCAGTTGAAGGACCTATGGGCAGAACAGTCGGAGACGTAGCGCTCTTCCTTGACACACAGGCAGGTCAGAATCCTATTGATCCTATTAGCTTTGCTGCTCCTGATATTCCTTACATTAAAGCGGCCGATAATCCTATTGCCCCTGCAAAAATAGGGTACTCACATGATTTAGGCATTGCACCAGTAGATCAGGAAGTACGAGATATATGCGCCAGCTCTATGCGAATTTTTGAATCTGCAGGCTCTGTAATCTCTGAAGCACATCCAGATTTAAGTGACGCAGAAGACATTTTCCAAACATTAAGAGCAGCCCAGTTTGCAGCCAGCTACAAGAAGCACCTGGACAATAATCGAGAACTCCTAAAGCCTGAGGTTATCTGGAACATCGAAAAAGGCTTGGACCTATCTGCGGAGGAAATTAATGAAGCTGAACTAGGACGCGGAGCTATGTACCTCAGGACCCTGGATTTCTTCAAGCAATATGACTTACTTGCCTGCCCCGCAGTTGTAGTACCTCCGTTTGATGTGGATCAGCGATACGTCACTGAGGCAGGAGGGCAGACATTTGATACTTATGTTAGCTGGCTCGTTATGTCCTTTGCATTGACGCTCACTGCATGTCCTTCAATCTCTGTACCCTGCGGGTTTACTTCAGAAGGACTGCCCGTGGGATTACAATTAATGGCTCCTCGGGGTGACGAGGCACTTCTACTTTCGGCGGCTTCTTTTTTTGAGCAGGCATACGGGCAAAATAAACATATCCCGATTGACCCAATTGTGAGGCATTAACATGTGGCGGATTTTGATTCTCGGTGGAATAGCATGGATTACCGTAACTATCTGGGTAGGTATCATCCTCCTGGGGTGGGCTGATAATGTCGCAGATGAAGGTCTGATATCCGATCCTCAGCGACTTCAAACAATAGTCGCAGTTGTTTCGATTGGCATATTCGGATTACCAGGACTCGCCTTAATTATTGCAGGATGGCAACGTAGAGCTTAAGGAGGAATCATGGGGCTATTAGAAATTCAAGGAGTCACGCACTGGTCAATTCCGGTGGATAACTTAGATGAAGCAGAGGAATTCTACGGTGGGATTTTAGGGCTCAAATCTGAGGGGCGCTTGGGGAATAACACTATGTCCTGTTACAGCACAGACGGAAATAATATTTTGCTCTGTGCACAAAAATCTCCTGCTGGAGGATCTCCTCCAGGAGTACATCACAGTTTTACAGTAACTCCTGAGATCCTCGATCAGGCATGCAAGGTTTTTAAGGAAAAAGGCGTCAAAATCGACAGCCTCGTTTATCGAGCTAAGGGACATTTTACAGGGCGTGAACTCTATTTCTTTGACCCCAGTGGAAACCGTCTTGAACTCCGCGATCCTACTTGGCATGAAGGCATGCCTGAACCTGATTTAGAGGAACTCTCCGCGTTATAATTTCCTGTTGTACAATTGGATATCCACGGAGGGATGGCAGAGTGGACGATTGCGTTGGTCTTGAAAACCAATATAGGGGCAACTCTATCAAGGGTTCGAATCCCTTTCCCTCCGCCACTCAATTTTTAAACTGGGGGTACTCATGCTTTCAGTAGAATCTAATCAAGCACTTACACAGGTAGGTCCAGGTACACCCATGGGTGATCTGATGCGTCGTTACTGGCAACCTGTCATGCTCTCACGCGAAGTCGAAAACCCTGATGGAGACCCCATCAGGATCCGTATTCTTGGGGAAGACCTAGTAGCCTTTCGCGACACAAAGGGAAGGGTTGGACTTATCTCGGAATGGTGTCCTCATCGCCTAACATCTCTTTTTCTAGGTCGCAATGAAGATAATGGAATCCGATGTGTCTACCATGGATGGAAATTCGATGTCTCCGGTGCATGTGTGGACATGCCTAATGAACCTCCCGAATTCGACTTTAAACGCAAAGTAAAACTCACCTCTTACCCCACAACTGAATTAGGTGGAGTCATATGGGCTTATATGGGTCCTTCGGATTGCGTACCTCCGTTGCCAAAATTTGAATTTACTACGCAACCTGATTCCCATCGAGGCGTCTCAAAAGTGATCCAGGATTGCAATTGGCTCCAAGCGTTAGAAGGTGGGATCGACAGTGTCCATTCATCATTTCTACACCGGAAAATAGGCACTGGTGGAGGAAAAGGTGCAGGCCTTGGCGGATACAGAGCTACTGCGCCTTCTGGGAAATTAGATGTCGAGCTAACTGACTACGGCTATCGCTATACCAACACTCGAAAAATCCCTGATAAAGACCTCACGTTCGTTCGTGGCTATTGTTTCGTTATGCCTCACGTGCAGATTCGTGCAAATCAGCTTGATGGGGATGGTATGGGTGCAAAATTTAAAATTGCCGGGCATCACTGGGTTCCAATTGATGACGAAACCACCATGGTCTGGAATTGGCTCTACAGCCTTGATAAGCCTCTAACTCAAGACGAAAAAGAAGAAGTTGTTTATGGAAACGGGCCAGGGGAAGTAGATCAACAAACATTTCTCGCTCGTGGAAATAGACGCAATGACTGGCTCATCGACAGAGAAAAACAACGTACTCAAAATTTTACTGGCATTGATTATGTAAATGCACAAGACAGAGCAGTACAGGAAGCAATGGGTCCCATCGTCAACCGTTCAAAGGAGCATTTGGGGCAAACCGATAAAGCGATCATTACAACTCGTCGTCTATTACTTCAGGCAATTGAAACCATTAAAGACGGTGGCACACCTCCGGGTGTCGGAGAATCGTATTACAACGCAAGGGCGATTGAAGATATGGTCCCTCAGTCTGAAAAAGGGCTCGATGCGCTCGCCGCAAGAATGCGTTCTGAAGAATTCTCATTGCCTGTAAGGAATTAAAAATGATTAAAACTGCATATATCGAATCAGTTGAATCTTTTATCGAAGTCATTGAGCAAATAAAACAAGACCAATGGGACTCTAATGCTCTCGATCAATGGAGTTTTCGGGATCTTGTGGGGCATACCGGTCGTTCCATCAAGTTAGTTAAAGAATTCGGGTCTCAACGAAGCGAATCCTTAGACGTTCAATCTGCAGCACTTCATTACCAAATTTCCTTAAGCCCAGAAGGAGCAAATCAACGTGTCGCTGCAGGTGGTGTAGATGCTGGAAATGCACTCGGGGATGATCCTGTTAACCATTTAAAGGAAGCATGGATAGCCACACAGGAAACCGTTCATTCCACTACTGAAGATACTGTAATTTCGTACGTAAATGGTGGGATAAAATTTGGAGATTACCTTCGAACGAGGATCTTGGAATTAGTCGTTCATTCAATCGATCTTGCGCAGGCTATGGGAATAAATTACGAACCCCCTAAAGAAGCTATGAGGGAGGCTCTATACCTGCTAGCAGACCTAGCGGTAGATACTCCTTATGCAAGTAAGTTAGCTCTAATCTCTACAGGGCGAGAAATTAGCGATACACCTTTTAACGTAATCGGTTAGACGCTTTAGGCAAACGCCGGGATAACTTCTTCTCCGAAGAGCTTGATAGAATCTTCCACCATCGGATGAGGCATTTTGCCTATATGAAATTTCGCAGCAAAGTGATCGTAACCAATTTTCTCACGGCCCTCTGCAATTTGTTTTATGACCGTCTCAGGAGACCCTACAAGAGCCAATCCGTTTTCAAGCCAAAAGTCATAGGATTTTGCACATTCCCGAAAGATTCGACCTCGCTCCTGGATATCTTCGGTTTGTTCCGAACCCGTGCCACGGGGGCTGGACCCAAAGCCCAATCTTGATGACGCAACCAATTCTCTTCCTAAAGAATTGGCTTCCATCAAATATTCCCTAGCCTGCTCATGCGCTTTTTTATCAGTCTCTGCCACATGAACTACTCTCATCAAAAATTGCCGAGGCATTGGACCTTTATGTCCGTAACCCGACCATAAATCTCGCCATTCAGCAAATTTTTTGATCATCGATTCATCGGTATCAATATTTTGAGCCATGTCGTACCCGCGCTTTGCGGCGAACTCAATTGCCCGTGAGGAATGCACCGCTGCCCAGATGGGGGGATGTGGCTTCTGGTAAGGAGAAGGCTGCACGATTGCCTCATCAATTTGCCAAAATTTACCCTCATAGGTGACGGTTCCGTCGCCTTTCCAGGCAAGCTCAATAATATCCAGGGCTTCCTCGCCCATTTCCTGCCTGTCGTAAAAATTCATGCCCCATCGCATAAATTCATGCTCGTGAACTCCAATCCCCGTACCGAATTCAGCCCGACCATGTGAGAGGTGATCAAGCATAGCCACATCCTGAGCAAGCCTAATGGGGTGATGAAACGGCAGTTGCCAGATCATTGTGCCTAAGCGTATTTGCTCCGTATGCCTTGCTAATGCTGTTAAAAATATCTGCGGAGAGGTGACTGCCCCAACATAGGAACCTTGATGCTCTAGCGACCAGTAATACCCAAAGCCCGCCTTCTCCATCAACTGGCCCTGACGAATATGGGTTTCATACACATCTGAGGCTGATTGAGCACTCAAGACTTCGTACGTTTGCATCTGATCCCAAACGCCAAACTCTAATTGGGCCATCACACACCTCCGTTGTAGCTAGCTTCTTCGGTCACGAAGCACTGTCCATACATCTTCAGGAGACAGGTTAGCATCTGCCAAGAGCACCAAAAGGTGGTACATAAGATCTGCCGCCTCATTGGGCAAATTATCAATATCATTAGTCGCTGCAGCCAATGCAACTTCAGAGCCTTCTTCAGCAACTTTTTGTGCTATACGTGCAGTTCCTTGCTCAAATAGCTGGGTAGTATAGCTTTCAGCTGGCAATGATTTTTTTCGGCTTTGAATAGTGTGAAAAAGTTCTGCAATAATGCCAGGACCCTGATTAGCCCTCTCAAATACAACTGATTGATCTATCTCAGTGAAAAAGCAAGATTGCTCTCCCGTGTGACATGCGGGACCATCAGGCTTCACTTTGAACAACAAAACGTCGCCATCACAATCAACCTGCATGGAGGAAACATGGAGAAATGATCCTGAGGTCTCCCCTTTGTGCCAGATCTCCTTGCGAGAGCGACTGTAAAAGTGCATTTCTCCAGACTCAATAGTTTTAGACAAGGACTCTGGATTCATATACGCAACCATCAAAACCTCACCTGTCTGATCGTCTTGGCAGATTGCCGTGACCAGGTCCTGTTGGTCCAATAAAATTTTTGCACCTTCCTTATTATTCATACTATTCTCCATTCAGCAGGATAGGTAATTCAGACAAAGAAGTAATTGTGTAATCAGGTTCCAGCATTTCTCCTGAGTCAGGTGGAGGGGTTCTCCCTGGCGTTTCCTGGTCCCTCTTTATCAGTATCGAAGTCATCCCCACCAATTTGGATCCATGGGCATCATCATAAACGGAATCGCCAATATAAATCATTCTTGAAACACCAATACCTGTCTTTCCCTCGAATCGTGTAAATATTCTAGGATCAGGCTTATATGCTTCCATGCTTTCAGATGACTCAATGAACTTGAAATCCCAGTTGTTATATTTTATCGAACCGTGAAGAAAACGATCATCTGCATTGGAAAGAACCGCAAGGTCATGCTTTAGGCTTAGGCTCTTCAACACGGCATCTGAATCTTGAAAAGGCTCTTGATCAGTAAGTCGTTCGATCGAATAATCTGCCGCCGCATCAGCATCGCCCGAGATCGACATTGCCTTGAAAGTCTCCACAAATGCGTCACGCCATGCTTCCCAGTATGTTCGAAACACTGGGCTTTGCTCGGGGTTTCTCATGTTTGTTCTCGTTTTTCGGAAATTTACTTCATGCCGTGAAAATTCTACCCAGAAATCCATCCCGTCAACAGGCAAATTCTGCTTAATCGCAATATTGCTAAGTGTCTGTTGCCATTCACTTGCTTCGTTTTTAACAAGCGTGCCGAAAAAATCAAACACGATTAATTGGAATTCATTTCGATTTAACATATTAATTAGTAATTACTCTTGCTGGTACGTTATTTTCTAGGAATAGTTTTTTCACAGATTCAATAGAATATTCTCCATAATGGAAAATTGATGCTGCTAGAACAGCATCGGCATGCCCTTCAGTGATCGCCTCAAGCAAATGGTGTGCGTTCCCAGCGCCTCCACTGGCTATAACTGGAATCGAAACCGAATCAGAAACCTTACGTGTAAGAGCAAGATCGAATCCATTTTTCTGGCCATCCTCATCCATACTGGTTAGCAATATCTCGCCCGCACCAAGACTGGACATATATTGAGCCCACTTTAAAACATCAATTCCGGTAGGGGTTCTCCCGCCGTTTATGTAAACTTCCCATTCAGAATTTTTTTCGAGAACTAGATCGGCGTCGATACCGTTACCATCACGTTGAGATAAATTTTCACCAGTTTTCGCGTCTTCTCGGTCGCATCTGCGAGCATCAATTGCGATAACCATGCATTGATTGCCAAAAGCGGAAGCCGCTTGCTTGAACGAGTCAGGATTAAGTACGGCTGCGCTGTTCATAGAAACTTTGTCAGCCCCTGCATTCAATAATTTACGAACATCATTAGGGGAGCGAACTCCTCCTCCTACAGTAAGAGGGATAAATACCTGTTCTGACACTTTCTGAACAACATCAATGATCGTGTCACGTTTATCAGCGCTGGCTGTTATATCAAGAAAAACGAGTTCATCCGCGCCTTCTCGATCATAAAACCTTGCAAGCTCTACGGGATCACCAGCGTCGCGTAAATTAACAAAGGAGGTACCTTTGACCACGCGGCCACCTGTTACATCTAGGCAGGGGATTATTCTTTTCGTAAGCATAACAAAAGGATAACTGATCTTAGCCAGTAATCATTGCTTTTACCGTGGAGCCAATCTCCGCAGGAGTGGCAATCACATGACATCCAGCATCTTTAAGAGCCTGCATTTTTTCAGAGGCCAGCGCGGCTTTTCCTGTAATAACAGCACCTGCGTGTCCCATTCGTCGCCCCGCGGGAGCAGTCTGACCAACAATCAAGGATGCAACAGGCTTTTTAATGTTTTGCTTAATAAATGCAGCAGCTTCCTGTTCCTTAGTCCCACCAATCTCCCCAATCATTACAATTGCCTCGGTCTCCGGGTCTTGATTAAACATATCAAGGACATCCAAGAATGTGGTTCCTGAAACAGGATCTCCTCCAATCCCGACGCATGTAGATTGGCCTATCCCTAACTTTGTTAATTGATCAACCGCCTCATAGGTAAGCGTACCGCTTCGAGATACTACCCCTACCTTTCCCGCCATATGTATATTCCCGGGCATAATTCCAATTTTTGTACCTGTCCCAGGAGTAATTAATCCAGGACAATTAGGTCCTAAAAGCCTTGTATTTTTATCTTTTAGATACCGCATAACCATTGTTGAATCTTTAACGGGAACGCCTTCCGTTATACATACGACTAAAGGTAGTTCAGCATCCGCTGCTTCCAAAATTGCATCGGATGCAAATGGAGGAGGTACGAAAATAAGAGCCACGTTTGCACCGGTTTCATCTACTGCATCTTGCACGCTGTTGAAAACAGGTACTGAGTCCATAAATTTTTCGCCACCTTTACCAGGGGTAACACCTGCTACCAAATTTGTGCCATAGCTCATGCATCGTTCAGCGTGAAAGCTCCCTTCACGTCCAGTAATGCCTTGAACTAAAAGTCTCGTGTTTTGATCTACTAAAATACTCATAATTTCACCACTAACCTTTAATTGCCGCGGCAGCCTCTTCAAGAGTGTCTACCATGGTTGCTGAAAGAGTTGAATCACTCAGAATTTGCTTTCCCTCATCTACATTGGTGCCAAGCATTCTTACTACCAGTGGAGGTTGCCTGTCAGCCTTACTGTAAGCATCGACAATTCCGCGTGCAGCGATATCGCAGCGCAGGATCCCACCAAATATATTAACTAGAACTTTTTCTACATTCTGATCAGACAGCATTAGTAATATTGCATGGCTAATTTTCTCTTCAGCTGCACCTCCACCGACGTCGAGAAAGTTAGCAGGCTCTGCTCCAGCGAATTTCACGGTATCCATTGTGGCCATTGCTAGGCCTGCACCATTAACCATGCATCCCACATTGCCATCAAGCTTTACATAAGCAATTCCTGCCTCTGAGGCTTCAACTTCTAACGGTTCTTCTTGCGAAGTATCTCGAAGTTCAGACTCAGATTTATGGCGAAAAAGCGAATCATCATCAATACTTACTTTTGCATCTAATGCAAGTAATTTTTCATCACCTGTTAATACAAGCGGATTGATTTCTATCATGCTGCAATCAAGATCCATGTATGCCTGATAGCAAGCATCGACTAGCGATGAAAATGGCCTCACCTGTGCAGCAGGTAAGTTTAATTGGTTAGCTAAGCGACGACCTTGAAACGGTTGAAATCCTACGGCAGGGTCCACAGGTTCTGTGAAAACCTCTTCGGGGTTGTTTTGCGCGACTTCTTCAATTTCCATGCCTCCAGCAGCAGAGGCTATGATTACAGGAAGCCTGCGCCCTCCATCTGTTGTAATGCTTAGATAGAGCTCTCTGGCAATTTCCATGGTCTGTTCTATAAGAACTTTGTGGATAGGGGCACCTTGCGGTCCTGTCTGAAAGGTTACTAA
>JAKUPZ010000023.1 GCA_022449765.1 Dehalococcoidia bacterium
GAGATTCACCATATCAAGTGATTCTCGCCTTTCCCTCCATTCCTCAAGGCCTGAAATTCCCATTGCATACCAGCTTGTTTCATATAGCTCAAAGGCATACCACGCATGCTTCACATGTAAAGATTCCTCGGTGAACATGTAATGCATAGGCCCACCATGAGCAACTACCGCTGTAAGTTGGTCCTTATGAGTATGTGCAAGCTTTGCAGCCCAATATCCTCCGAAAGAATTACCAACTACAGCAATGCGTGAAGAATCTAAATCAGCTCGAGCACGTATCCAATCGAATACAGGGTCAAATAATCGCTCAGAATCAGTCCCGAATTTTAAAGGAGATTCGCCTACACCAGGCATATCCATAGTTAATGCGGCTACGCCTTTTCTTAAATAACCTCCAACATCTCGCTCTTCTTTAAAACCATCAATACCCCCCATGCTTACTACTATAGGAACAACTTCATTCCCTTTAGGCCTGCGGAAATACGCGGGAATTGAATCCCCCTCCCCTTCTCGACCTTTAAACGGTATCAATATTCGTTCTAACGGTGGGTCAAAGAACTGAGAGGCTTTCAGGAAATTGTCTTTTGCCAAGCCATAGGCTTCGAGCTTTGGAGCGGAGTTTATGGTGGGAAATCGACCGATATGATAGTAGTCATATGCAGCAAGGTATTCAGACATTGCAGTGGCAGTATCGCCAATCGCCTCGGCATTTACGGCTTTCTCTTCATGTGGAGCTGCCGCATCAGAAAAAGCCTTAGCCCACTTAGCAGGTTCAGTTGAATCGAGTTTCGAAAGAGCCTTCTCCACTTCATCTGCAGTTACGTACCTGCAGGGGTTCACCAAAGCACGTGCTCGATTCATCAAAATTTCATGGACTTCTGAAAATGGACGTGGTTGTAGCGCCAATGGCAATTGATCGGTCATATAAACTCCTAATTAATACGAATCAACGACGTGTACCGCCGTTTGCATCAATGCATTCCCCCGTGATATAGCCTGCGTAATCTGAGGCGAGCCAAACAACCGTTCCTGCATGCTCCTCAGGCTTCCCTAGTCTTCCAAGCGCGGAACTACCACCGGGCGTAGTATAAATAGCTGCTGAGGATTCACTCCATCTTGGCCTATGAGGGGTTTCAATACCCCCGACTGCGATGACGTTAACACGAACATCCGGTCCCCATGACGCAGCCATAGACTGAGTCATATTTATCACTCCCGCTTTTGCAGCGCCATAAGCAGGAGAGTCTGGCGAAGGCGCTCTACCAGCAATAGAAGCAATATTGATAATAGATCCCTTCCCTTGCTTTTTCATAATAGGGACAACGGCGACGCTGCATTGGAACATGGAGACCAAGTTAACTCGATAAGCCTCGAGCAAATCATGCTCAGTGAGTTCCATTAATGGACCTGCTTTGAAAGTTTCGCCCCAGCTACCACCTACAACATTTACTAAAATATCAACTGTATCAAACTCAGTAAGTACCTGTTCCACCATGCTCTCAACTTGCTCTTTATCTCTGACGTCAGCCGTGACGCCAATTGCTTTACGCCCCAGTGCCTGGACTTCAGATACTACTTCCTGAACCGGTGCATGAGGTCGGCTTCGCCCAGCGGTCACCTCTTCAGCTTCGCGTGCCACAACCACGATATCTGCACCATGCTTAGCTAATTCGATACAGCAAGCACGGCCCAATCCTTGGGCACCTCCGGTGACAATAGCAACTCGCCCCGTTAGATCAAAATCCATAACAAACTCCCAAATGTTATATTGCAGCAAGGAGCATCTCTGCTCCTTAAGCGTCTTTTGCAGAGGTAGGTCCAACTTCACCGGTACAGTAAGGAATGAAAGCCTTCATCCGGCATGTGACTCCGTTTTTCCTAAGTTCTTCTTCGAAAATTTCATGAATGCGACGTTCCTCATCTTCGTATTCAATCTGATACCCACCAGCCTTAAAGCTTGCATCGGCTCCCTGTCCGCGTGGGATAGGATTGCGTAACCCATGCGTCCCTGGTGTTAATGCCATATAACGAGCCCGCCGCGTTCCTGAATTAAAGTGCTGATGGTAAGTACCGTCGCTCGGCACAATAACCAAGGATCCCACTTTCCAGTCAGCCTTTCGCAAATCTGACATATCATCCTTTGTCCAGATAAGTGAAAATCCTGCATCACCGCTTAATAAGACCAAGTTAGCTCCAGGTCCATGTCTATGTGCTTTCTTATATGTGCCGATTGGGAATTCAGAAATATGTGCTTTGCTTAAATTCCCAGCCATTTCAAACATAGAGTTGATACCGCCTGCGCCTCTTTCACTCCACTCATAAAGAGCCATATCTGGGGCGTTAGGCATGAAGTTTGAAGCCCAGATTCTACGCTTATAAAGTTTCCCGTTGCCGCTGAAGAAATCATCTTCACCACTATATCTATTCGCAAATTTATAATCACAATTGAAAATAAAGTCGTTGTCTGAAAATAGGCGCATATTACAAGGTGCAGTTGTTACAGCAAGGTAACGTGCAGGTTCGGCACCGCTACCATTAAAGTGCTGGTACCACGCATTTAGTGGAATTGAAAACAAACTTCCTTTTTTCCATTCAAAGGTTTTTTTCTCGCTACCATCTCCGGTCCAAATGCTCGTAGCACCCACACCTGAAATTATGTACACATACTCTTCATAAACATGGTGCTCTGGCTCGGATTTGCCGCCTGGGTCTATTTCAATTATCTGAGAATCGTTAGTCAGTACGTGATAAGGAATATTGATGACAGCGCCCTTGCCTCCTTTACGCTCCCAAGGACCGAGCTCGATTTTCGACATGTCCTCAAAAGCAAAGTCTTCAATGACTTTTACTCTTTCTGCCTTGAGCCAGTCTTTATAAGAATCAACCAAGCCAAAGTCTTCAAGACTTTCGGGTGTAGGTGCATACTTAATTGCTGCGTCTGAGTCACCAGTAGTCATAATCAATCTCCTCTCGCCTTTGAGTTTGAATGTGACTCCCACCATACGCTTGCTTTTAGTTTCATGCACACTTGACTCACGTTAAATTGAAGAGCAGACTTTCGTCATTAGGACCTTCTGGGAGGGATTATGGTTGTCCAGACACAAAATGCCTTAGATCGGTTCGTTACAAAAGCCCGTGAATTGTTCAGTAGAGAGTCTGATTTGGAGAAGCGATGGAACGCGTTGGCTCCGGCCCTAGCTGAATTGCTTGCAGACCCTACTGTAATTGAAGCATCGCAAAGCTGGCCAGATTGTGTGCCTGCGGACGGGCGAGCTGAAAATTTGCTGTTCTACGAAGACCCTGACTATGGGTTTGCAGTAAATGGGCTCACTAAGGGGGCTGCTCGCCAAGGAGTCCCATCTAGGATCCACGACCATGCTCATATTTACACACTTTACGGAGTTTTGGATGGGCACGAACGAATTGAGCGGTACGAACGGTTAGATGATGGGTCAAAACCTGATTATGCTGAAATTCGCCTTGTATCAAACAACATGGTAGAGCCAGGGGAAATTGATCTTGTAGGACCTTATGAAATCCATACTGAAAACACAGTCGGCGAGCGAACTGTTGCAGTGATCATTCGCAGTGAAAAATCAGGTGGTTTCAATCAGGGGCGTTATATACCAGAGACAAATCAGTATTATGAGAGCCTTGGGCCAAGGCAAACTCCCGTGGAAATGTTTCCGTCCATTTAAAATTGATCTCGAAAGTAAAATAAAAGGGAGGCGCTGCCTCCCTTTTATTTGTTATGCACCAAAGCCAAAGAATTTCCCGTCAATGGCGACGGGGTCGACGTGATGGTTTTCTTTTGTATGACCAGGAATAGAGCTACCATCAGGTTTAATCCGAGTCTCGCCTGATCCTTCTTTCTGGGCACCTATACGTAGTAAGAAAAGATTTCTCTCACCTGTATTCAAATACCGATAATAGGCACCTTTAGGGATGAGAATACCCTCATATTGGCTAAGGATTTTGCCATCACCGTTTTCGTCAAAAAAAGTCACTTCACCTTCCAATACAACAAATGCATGATCCTCGTTCGTATGCGCATGTACTGCATTCTCACCACCCTCAGCATTCACTTTTAGTGATAGCCACATCAAATCAGTTTGTGCTAAATCAATATTCAGGCGGCCTTCAGATAAATATGGTCCACTTATAGAGAAAGTAGAGGTCTTGGGCGTAGGTTTAGCTTCTGTTGTCATTACATCCTCCCGTAATGTTCTAGGCGCATAGTACGCTTATTTAAATGTTCTGCATATACAAAAAGCGGCGAGGTGTAAGCTCGCCGCTAATTCATTATTTGGAAGGGTCCGGGATTTTTCGGAGGTAGGGCTTAATTGTTTCCCAACCATCAGGAAATAATTCTTTGGCCTCATCATTACTAACGGCAGGAAGGATGACTACATCCTCGCCTTTTTTCCAGTTAGCCGGAGTCGCAACTTTCCTATTAGCAGTCAGCTGAGCTGAGTCAATTACACGAAGCAGTTCATCAAAATTGCGTCCTGTACTCATTGGGTAGGTCATACTCATTTTTATTTTCTTGTCAGGGCCAATTAAAAAAACAGTTCGGACTGTTTGATTGTCTGCAGCTGTACGCCCGACAGATGAATCAGCTTCAGCAGGAAGCATCTCGTAGAGCTTTGCGACTTCAAGTTGATTGTCCGCAATGATTGGAAAATTCAAACTTGTCCCAGCAATATCCTTAATGTCTTCTGCCCAAAGATTGTGATCCTCAACATTATCCACGCTTAGGCCAATGACTTTACAGTTCCGGTCATCGAACTGGTCTTTCATGCGTACTACCTGGCTTAATTCGGTAGCGCAAACTGGCGTGAAGTCTTTAGGGTGGGAAAATAATATTCCCCAGCCTTCTCCAAGCCATTCATGAAACTTTATAGAGCCTTCACTTGTTTCAGCGTCAAAATCTGGTGCAACATCATTTATGCGTAATGCCATGATTACTCCTAATAATAGATTGGCCTCCGGGGGAATATTGTAGCAAAAATATTAAGGCTTCGGCGATTTATCCATTTGGATAAAGTCAGCCACGCGCTCTCCTATCAAAATAGAAGCTATATTAGTGTTCGCGTGGGTTATTGTTGGCATAATTGAAGCATCTGCAACATAAAGATTTTCGATACCGTGCACACGTAAATCATGACCTACAACTGCCATGGGATCTGATTCAGGGCCCATCATGCAGGTCCCTACTCCGTGATGGTAGCTACCATGCTCACCTCTAGCAAAGTCTGCCCAGTCTTCATCAGGTCCGGGAGATACCAGTTGTCCATAGTACCCTTCCATAGACTCATCATTAATCAAATCATAGATAAACTGCATCGCTGTCAACATGGCATTAAGGTCTTCGGGGTCATGGAGCATCGCGTCATCAATTTCGGGTAAATCGTTTATATCAGTACTGGTAAATCGGATCCTTCCCCTGGCGCGTTGCTCAATAAGATTTGCTGACACAGGCATAAGTGGTGCCATACCTGGAATTTCTGTCGGGGGCCTCTGGAAAATATGGAAATTGCCAGATGGTCGAGATGGGTCACTCTTGTACATCAGTCGGTAACGTGGAATAACCCAGTCTGTCTCAAAATTAGAACGACCTTCAAAAGTCATCGTTAAAGTAGCGTGGTCCTGGTAATTCTCGCCAACTCCCTCTCTTACTAGCACAGGTTCAATACCTAAGTGTTCAAGTTCTTTTGATCGGCCAATTCCTGACAAGGTAAGGATCTGTGGGCTATGGTAAACACCTGCGCTGAGAACTACTTTATCTGCACTTACTGAGCAAATCTCTCCATCCTTGCGGTAAATAACCTCTGTTACATGATTGCCCTCGAATTTCAGCAGCTCGACAGGCGCTTCATCAATAATGTCTAAGTTAGGGCGATCACGAATCGGGTCTATATAGGCAACAACAGTCGATTGGCGAATACCGTCCTTAATATTGTAAGCAGAGCCGCACACGCCAAATGGCTCAGGTACATTCAGATCGGGACAAATAGGCATTCCCATACTTATAGCCCGGTCAATAAAAGCCCTTACAGGCTCAGATGCTTCCATATCCAGCCTGAATGGTCGCTTCACGTAAAGAGGGCCCGAATTACCATGGATGTCCTGATCACCGAAGTCTTCGTCTGTTTCAATACGTTTGAGTATTGGAAGACATTCATCGTAAGACCAACCAGGATTACCCAAAGCCTCCCAAGTGTCCAAGTCGCTTTTTGTTGGTCGCACTACAGCCATTGCATTAACTGACGAGCCACCACCCATTACTCGCCCGCTCACTTTATACAAAGTGCTATCGTCATCAGCTCGTTGTGTTTCATATAAGATGACATATGGAGATTCAAGAACTGCGCGTGTTGCCTGAGAACCATCTGCTATAGATGGTGGCTGCGGCCGGGGGTCAGGTCCAGCTTCCAGTAATAAAACACGTGTTTCAGGGTTTTCACTCAGCCTTGCTGCAGCTACGCAGCCTGCTGATCCTCCCCCAATTACTATAACGTCATAATTCTCATTCTCTGCCATCGGACCTATGCCTCTACTCGCTCTCTCAGTCGTTTGAAAAACTCCTCAATTACCTGAGCTCCAGTAGCTCGGATAACCATATCTCCAATTATTGCGAGTCTCCCTTTTATCTTTACTTCGGAGAAGTAAGACAGTTCCGTATCGTCATTAAGAGGCGACAAGTCCATTGTTATCTCAGCAGTCATAGTGCTATTGGTTAGAGAGTCTTTGCCTTCTACTTCAGCCTTGAGGTGTGTTGGTTCATCTGCTTCGACTATTTGAGCTTGAAACGCGAAGTCTCCTGATACAGGACCAACTTTTGCCTTCATCGCTCCTGTAAATGTCTTGTCGTCAACCATCTCGATGTCTTCGACACCTGGAAAGCATGCTACGAACTGTTCCATATCGAGAACAGTGTCCCAAACTTTCCTTGGCTGTGTTTTAAATTCAACTTTCCCTTGGTACTTCATTAAGTCCTTTCCTTGATTATTAAGTCTTGCTAGCGTCGTAAGTCCCCGCAACACCCGTGCAGTAAGGAATAAAGGCCTTCATGTTGCACTGGGCACCGTTCTTAGCCAGTTCTGCCTCGAATATTTCGTGTATCTCACGTTCCTCGTCTTCGTACTCAACCTGCATCCCGCCATCTTTAATGCTCACATCGCCACCAACAGGCTGATTAGGAGCAATGAAGCCACCGTTTCCATCACGTAATGCCATGTACCTTGCTCGCTTGGTGCCTGAATTAAAATGCTGGTGGTATACCGCATCTCCCGGGATAATAACTATAGTACCGAGTTGCCAATCGCATTTGATCATGTCCGATCGATCTGGCTTTGTCCAAAGCAATGAAAACCCAGAGTCTCCACTCAATAGGAAAAGATGCGCTCCCGGGCCATGACGGTGAGCTTTTTTGTATGTTCCTATAGGAAACTCGGATATGTGATTCCCCATATCATTTTTCCCCATTTCAAGCATCACATTGATTCCACCTGCGCCACGTGCTTTCCAGCCGTATAGTGCCATATCGGGAGC
>JAKUPZ010000024.1 GCA_022449765.1 Dehalococcoidia bacterium
ATTGGAAAGTATCTCGAGTACTTGCAGGGATCCACACTCGACCATAATCTGGAAGGATCTGCTAAATAGAAAGTCGCCAACAAGGACACTTGCTTGGTTACCCCAGACTGCATTTGCAGATTCGATTCCTCGTCTTAATGAACTGTCGTCAACCACGTCATCATGTAAGAGGGTTGCTGTATGGATAAACTCTACACATGCGGCTAGCGGGATATGGTTGTCGCCACGGTAGCCGCACATTTGAGCGCATAGTAATGTTAAGACTGGGCGGAGCCTCTTGCCACCGGAGGAAATAAGATGCCCGGCCAACTGGGGTATCAAAGCAACAGGGCTTTGCATTCGGTCTAAGATTACTCGGTTCACGCTTAGCAAATCATCCCTCACGAGTTCTTGCAACTTATCAAGTGCATTGTGAGTAGAATGGAGCTGGTCGTGATGTTGGTCGGCGGCTATTGCCACAGCTTGTTCCTTCTTCGACTTGTATTGGCAAATAAGTATCAGGGTAGCATCTTGTGGTTAACTGATCTAGACGAAGGATTATTGAGCCTTGCCAGGTTGTCTGTCAGGTCAGTTAAGTGGTTGGCTATTACGTGGACCACTTTTTCTTCGCGTTGCACTTTGCCAGATACGCCAATCAACCTAGCGTTCATAATAATCCGGCGATATTGCTTAAAAACAGAAGGCCAAAGGATTATATTGGCAATTCCCGTATCGTCTTCCAGTGTAACAAATAATACCCCTTTAGCTGTACCAGGTCTTTGTCGAACCAAAACGAGTCCAGCTATTTTTACCAGATGATTAGATGATACATGTATTAAATTCTTAGCTTCTGTTAAGGGTGTCATAGGAATTTTGTCACGAAGGAGAAACATTGGGTGATGTTTGAGCGATAACCTGAGGGTTCGATAGTCTTCCACCACTTCTTCGCCTGCTTGCATTTCCGGTAGTGGTATTAAATCTTCTTCTTTGCGGAACCCAACGTTGTTCGTGGTATTAGAAAATAGTGGGAGGTGAGAGTTATTAATCGCGATGATGGTCCAAAGGGCAGTACGGCGGTTTAGTCCAAGTGAGCTAAATGTATTAGCTTTTGCTAATATCTTCAGACACTCTATGTTTAGTTTTGTTCTTTTTTGCAGATCATAGACACTTTTATATCCGATCCCCCTTACACTTATAATTTGGTCGGCATCGGTTTTCCTAAGATGTTTGATCTGGCGTAATCCTAGACGAAGTGCCGATGAATTTTTATTAATAGCAGCCTCTTTATTTGTGATTCTTTCTAAGGTGGATTCCCATTGGCTAAAATTAATGTCTGGTGCTCTGACCTCAACCCCATGGTTTTGGAGATCCTTTACAATTTGGGCGGGAGCGTAAAACCCCATAGGTTGACTGTTTAACAAGGAGGCTCCAAACACGGCGGGGTAGTGGAATTTTAACCATGCAGAGATGTAGACTAGTATGGCGAAGCTTGCTGCGTGAGATTCTGGGAATCCATATTCTCCAAAACCTTCTATCTGTTCAAAACAGCGTTTGGCAAAGTCGGCCTCATAGCCGTTACCCTGCATTCCACTAAGCATTTTTTCTCGGAACTTGTGAATTAAGCCCGTTTTACGAAAGGTGGCCATGGCACGTCTTAAGGAATCTGCTTCCGTAGCTGTAAACCCAGCTCCAACCACAGCAATCCGCATTGCCTGTTCTTGAAATAATGGTACTCCGAGTGTTTTTCCAAGCACTTGATACAGCTCCTGAGATGGGTATGTAATAGTTTCCTTTCCATTTCTTCTGCGTAGATATGGATGCACCATATCCCCCTGAATTGGTCCTGGACGGACGATGGCAACCTGAATAACTAAATCATAAAATTCTTTTGGTTTGAGTCTGGGTAACATTGACATTTGTGCACGGCTTTCAACTTGAAAGACACCAATGGTGTCTGCCCTGCAAAGCATTTCATAAACTTGGTGATCGTGCTGGGGAATTTTAGATAGACTAAGTTTTTCACCATAATGATTTTTAATTAAATCGAAGCTTTGGTGTATGCATGTTAAAATACCAAGCCCTAGTATATCGACCTTAAGAATATTTAAAGCATCAAGATCGTCTTTGTCCCACTCTATTACTGTTCGGTTTTTCATAGCAGCATTGCCAATAGGAACTATTTCAGAGAGTTTATCCTGTGTAATTACAAGGCCTCCGACATGCTGGGATAAGTGCCTGGGAAAACCTATTAGCTCTTCAGCTAATTTGAGAGCCAGCTGAAGTTTTTTGTCTAAAGGATTGAGGTTTGTTTCTAGCACATCATCAGTATTTACTGGGCGTTTGCTGCTACCCCATATAGTTTTGGAGAGGGTGTTGATGATATCTGATGAAATACCTAAGGCCTTCCCAATGTCTCGAATTGCACTGCGTGCTCGATAGCACACGAAGGTAGCGGTCATGCCAACCCTATCTCTGCCATACTTAGCGTAGATATGTTGTATGATCTCTTCACGGCGATCGTGTTCAAAATCTATGTCGATATCGGGTGGTTCGTTGCGTGCTGAGCTAATAAACCTTTCAAACAAGAGTTCAATCTGGCTGGGGTCAACAGCTGTAATTCCTAAAAAATAACATACAGATGAATTAGCTGCGGAGCCACGACCTTGGCAGAGAATGTTCTGGGATTTAGCAAATCTAACAATTTCGTAAACAGTGAGAAAATAAGGGGCGTAGTTTAGTTGTTTGATAAGTTGGAGTTCATGATTGAGTTGGGCGCATATTTTGGTTGGCACGCCATCGGGATATTGTTTTTGAGCTCCTTCATTAGAGAGCTGCACGAGGCGTTCGAAAGCAGGAAGACCATTCTTTGATGATTCTTTTGGGTAACAATGTTCTAGTTCATCTAGCGAAAAGCAACACCTGTTTGCTATTTCAGTAGTATGTACGATTGCTTCTGGATAAGCACTAAAGAGACGTATCATTTCATTTGGAGGTTTAAGGTATCGCTCTGCATTGGCTTTAAGCTTAAAGCCCGCTTGTTCGATAGTACATTTTTCACGAATGCAGGTTAGTATATCTTGGGTCACACGTCGTTCTGGGATGTGATAGTAGACATCATTGCTCGCGACCAAAGGAACATTGCTCAAAGATGAAAGCTCTGCAAGTTGGGCAATTTTATTTTCATCATTGCCATCATATTGGTAATTGGCGGCAAGGTAGCAATGTTCAGGTGAATTTTTAGACAATATCTTTAGGTACTCTAAAAATTCATAACTGATCACTCTTGGTGGCAGAATTACCAAAATTTGGTCAGTGCTGTTTTCAATAAGATCTGAATAGTAGATTTTGCATTGGTCTTTGAGAGCGCGACGTTTCCCTGTTGTTAGTAGTGCCGTAAGGCGTCCGTATGCATTGCGAGTGGTGGGTAGGCATAGGAGGCTGGGAAAATTAACAAGGTCAAGTCGTGCTCCAACTAAAAGTTTGATGCCGTGCTCACGCGCTACAACATGAGCCCTAACGACGCCAGCGAGAGAATTATGGTCTGTGACGGCAATTGCATGATAGTTAAGAGACCTTGCAGTTTTTATTAACTCATGTGGATGGGAGGCTCCATAGGTGAAGGTAAAGTTAGTGGTAACCTGAATTTCGGCATAAGGGATCATTTTCATATGAATCTTTAGCTACTGGTGGTGTTGGAGTTTTTATGCAAAAAGGCCGTGTAGCCACCATTTGGGCTGTTTAGTATTTTCGTATAGTCCTTCACGGTAGAGCCAGAATCGTGCGCCAGCTTTATTTTCCACTTGGTAATAATCCCGTGTCCAAGTGTCACTTTTCCACCATTCACCTGAAATTCTTTCAGGGCCGGTAGAACGAATTACATGATGTATTTGATTTCCCCACCTAAATAAAATTGGAGGCTTGTCCGGGGTCATTGCAACTGCTTCTAAGGGTATAGGTGGATTAAACAGGTGGAGGGGCCTTGGTTTTCGGATATCCCAAAATATATTTGGATCTTTAATTTGAGATGTAGAAAATTTTACGGCTTTCTCTGGGGTGTGGCTTTGATGAGGAATAAAACTAAGTATGGCATGCTTAGTAAGTCGGTTAGTTAACTTATCTAATAAATCACAAAGCGCATCTTCATTTTGGTTTTGTTCTTGTGAGTGGAGAGAGTTCTTGAAATTGAGGGTGCTTTGTTCGGAGTATAATCCCTCCGTTAGGTTTGCTTCTAAGCTTATCGATTCAATTCCTTCATCATTGTCGGGATTAAGGCTAATGCATTGCAGCTTCTCATAAAAAAGATTTGCTAGTGGGTCTGGCGTAGAAATTTTCCGACTAGTTTCAATTCTTACTTGGCGTGAACCTGAATTAGTAGGGAAGATATTCAAGGTGGCACGCCTGATCGCCTGATTTCTTTTTTTTAGTAATTCACACAATTCAGTTAATAATTCATGAGTTATCTGCGTAAGAATTTGCGTGGATATGATAGGGGTTTGGAATCTTTTTTGAACGGATAGTAATGGAACTGATCGACGTGGTGAGATGGGTTCTGGCTCTGCAGAAAGTGCTTGATCAAGTCGAGATAGAAGTTTGTGCCCAAAACGTTTGGTAAGACTTGAGCGCGGTATTTTGAACAATTCACCAATGCATCTTAAACCTAAAAAATGTAGAGTTTTTAGCGTTCTTTCATCCACTCGGAGAGCTGCTAAAGGTAAGCGTGCAAGGTATTTTTTACTTTCTCCCGGAGGGATTCTACTTTGGTTTGTGAAATGGCTTATTGCCCAAGCTGCGCCAGCAGTATCGGCAATTGTTATGCGGGCAGTACAGTCAGGGTGAATTGATTCGTATAATTCCTTATACAGGTAGTTGAGTAAACTTAGTTCACCACCAAATAGATCAGAGCAACCGCTAACATCGAGATATAAATCGTTGATGCCATGAATGGCTACCCAAGGTGTAAACCGTGTAAGTAAATTTGCAAGTTTGGAAAGAGCCTTAGTTGCAGTGGTGGCATTATCTCTAGCTATATTCAGTTCAGGGACCAAGAGGCGAGCGTCAGTTAATGGCATATTAATTTCAATCCCCAGTTTTTGGGCATGCCTGCATGCTGCTGTTATATGTTTTGTGCCCCTTATTTCATTTGTCAGGGCTAATGGCTTGCGGCGCGTACACTTATTTGTGAGCCGCCTTTGGTATTCTAAATCGGTTTGCCAATAGGGTAGCCATACTGAGACAATTCTTTTCATGAGACCATTTAACTATCCATTGATGGTTGCCGGCTGTGCCTAGGCAACGAAGTAACTCTACTTTCCAAAGAGGTTCCTCTAGGAAGCCAGCGCCAGCAATTCCATCATATTCGTTAGTATTTATAGGTGATATGCGCCATCTGGTGGTCGAAGCTATTGCAGGGGAGTTTTTGTTATTAAAAAACAGCAGGCATGGCGTTTGTCCTGCTCTTGCAGCTAATTGTAGACGTTTGCTAACAACTGAATTGACGGCTTGTACCTCTCCGCATACGGCACCAAGGCAGTTGGCACGTAGGGCTTCTTCCAGAACCCACAAGGTATGATTTTGCTTCTTTGTGCGTATTGTGATTATACGGTTTGGTTCAAGGCCAAACATGTATAGGCCTGGAGCGTAAAGATTAGTTTGTTGGAAGCACCACATGACTGGCGCGTGATCCCTAGTGAATTTTGTTAGTAGGAAGACCAAAAAGCCAAGTGCCGAACCTCGCTCACCGATAATTTCATGAATGCCCGCTCGTGGTAGGCCAGACCAAGGCAAGGTGTTGTCAATTTCGTCCACTCCTAGCCTCACTGAGGTGCTTTCATGCATTGTGCCTAACTCTAAACTCCGAAGTTTTTTGCGGAGTTCGGACAACACACTGGATTTGGCATTTTCTGTCATGCCTTGCTAGGCTCCCAATCCTTTGGAAATCATTTGTTCTTGTTTTGTTCTATTCTAATATCTCCTTTTGATCAAGTTGCTATTGAGTAATTAAGTCGGAAACGATACCAAAATGTCATTGCCTACAAGGAAGGTCACGTGGATTAGGAGAGGGTGTAATGTCGGGTTTTGAGGAATACGGGAAACACGATGCTGTCAGTCTTGCAGCCCTGGTTAATTCGGGCGAGATAAGTGAGACTGAATTGCTGGATGAATCGCTGTCACGCATGCGCGCAATTCAGCCAAAATTGAATGCAATCACTTGTGACATGGAGCCCTTCGCTCGGGCTGAGATCGCAGCTGGTGTGCCGGATGGGCCGTTTCGGGGTGTGCCTTTCATGCTGAAAGATCTATTCACTCTTTATAAAGATGCGCCCACCCACAATGGATCAAAATTTTATTCCAACTTCGTTGCCGATCACGATACCGAGATAGTGGCTCGCTACAAGCAAGCGGGCCTCCTGATCATCGCCAAGACAAACACACCCGAATTCGGATTGAGCGCATCGACGGAGCCGGTAAGCCATGGCGCTGCCCCCAATCCTTGGGACTTGACCCGCAGCGCTGGCGGCTCTAGCGGCGGCTCAGCCTCCGCTGTGGCGGCAGGCGTTCTTCCCATGGCGCACGCGTCCGATGGCGGTGGTTCGATCCGCATCCCTGCAGCTTGTTGCGGCTTAGTAGGACTCAAGACCACACGCGGGCGTAACCCCATTGGGCCAGACGTGCTCGACAGTCTTGTTGGTGTGGGACATGTGGTCTCCCGAACCGTTCGTGATACTGCCCATGCCCTCGATGCAACAGCTGGCCCTGAGTTCGGTACCCCTAACCCTCCACTCGCCGAGACCGGGCCATTTACCGCCGAGGTCGGCCGCGATCCGGGGACTCTCAGGATTGCGATCTCCAAACGCGTCGTCGCAGGTGACACGCTAGACCCGGCCTGTGCTGACGGAGTCGATACGGTAGCTCGCCAGCTCGAGGCCCTTGGGCACGTCGTAGAAGAGGCAGATCCAGACATAGATCTCGGATTCATCGCTGAGTTCTGGCGTATGGACGTTGCTGTTAAGGCATATGCCATGCTCACGGGCCGCGAAGCTCAGCTAAGTCGCAAGCTCGCAGCCGATGCCGTCGAACCAATTACTTTTGCAGCGTACGAACAGGCGCCCGGACGAGCGCTGTAGACTTGTTCAAGGGCATTCAGGAGGTGCATCTCATGGGCCGACGACTGGCAGAATTCCACAAGACCTACGACTTATTACTGACTCCCACTCTTGCCCGTCGGCCCGTCGAGCTTGGGTA
>JAKUPZ010000025.1 GCA_022449765.1 Dehalococcoidia bacterium
AAGCGGGATATGCCACGCCAGCTACAGGCGGCCATTAGTCAATCTTCGACCTGGATACCTCCCGGTTGGAGCAAATTCTTGCTCTGGACTCCGTCATTTTCAGGCAGATAGCCATTTAACTTCCTGGATGGAGCATATGGGCTACGAGTTTGACGTCATCACTGATTATGAGTTGCATAATGAAGGAATGGATGTGCTGTCCAGCTATGCGTTAGTTGTGCCCGGTTCGCATCCCGAGTACCAGACAAAAGCCACGCTTGACGCACGCCATGTTTACAGGGACTCCGGAGGGAAACTCGTTTATTTGGGAGGAAATGGATTCTACTGGCGCGTGGCAGTTCATCCAGAAAACCCTGCCCTCATTGAAATTCGCCGAGCAGAGGGTGGTATTCGTGCCTGGGCTGCGGAGCCAGGAGAATACTATAACTCCTTCGACGGGAAGTATGGTGGCTTATGGCGCAGAAGCGGACGCCGCCCTCAATTACTTGCAGGTGTGGGATTTTCTGCACAAGGTCAATTCTATGGGTCGTACTATCGACGGACAAAGCCAAGCTACTCAAAGTTCTTTGCATGGATGTTTGAAGGTATTGATGATGATTTGCTGGGGGATTTTGGGTTCAGTGGGGGTGGTGCAGCTGGCTTTGAACTTGATCGTTATGATCAGCACCTAGGGTCGCCCAAAAACGCGATAGTTGTTGCCTCTTCTGAAAATCATAATTCCACTTTCGTGTTAGTGCCTGAAGAGCATCTCACTCACCTGACCAATCTCCCCGGAGTTCCAAGCAAAGATTTGATTCGTGCAGATATGACTTATTTTGAAAACGATGCTGGCGGTGCTGTTTTTTCCACAGGATCAATTACTTTTTGCGGAAGCCTTCCCACCAATAATTTTGATAACAATATTTCAAAACTTTTATCTAATGTTTTTAATCGTTTCCTAAATCGTTAAAAACTCCTAGTGACATTTCACCATTGCGTACTAGGCCTACAGGCTCAATATGCTTAATGAATGGCAATCAATTTCAAGCGCATAGCATATAAAATAGAATTCCAGGCTCCAATATTTGACGATTCGACAAAGGCACGAGCATGTCTCTACCCTCCTTTATTGCAGGATGCATGGGTAAAAGCAGTTAAAAATGACTTTGCCCCAGATGGAGCATTTCGCTATTACCAGTTGCTCGAAGATTTCAAAAGTATTTTTCACGATTCCATTCAGGAGCTTCATAGCGTTTTGAGGCATATCACTGAGTTTTCCATGTACTATCAAGACGAACCTGATGGCATAGCACAATTTGTTTATCAAAAGATGCCGCAATTTGCCGGAAATCCTGCGATTAAGCTACTTGGAAGCGATGCATGCCATCGCTTCATTGGTCTTTATATGTATAAGCGCATGCATATAGGTCTTTTCTTAAGGCTTTTAACCGATGCAGCAAATATCAATGCTTTGACGTTAGCTCGTATGAAATCACAAAATCTTTTAAGTATTGTTCGGAAGAGCAAGCATGCCAATCACATAAGACAGGCAATAAAATTTTGGGCCCATGAAGGCAATTTCTCAGCTGAGAAATGTGCAAATATAGTCGTTAGTCAGGAATTTGGCCTACCGCTAGGTACTGAAGCAATAGAGCTAATCTCAAGAAATAGTTTCCGTAAATCTCTTTTAACTACGGGTACCCCAGTGTTTGTAAATCAATTTTCTAGAGCGTAAGCCTAGGTAGCAACACCGGCATAAGCAATGTCTTCATCATCCTGTGGAGAATTACCTCCACTCACTCCACAAGCCCCTACAAATTCGCCATTCTCCAGAATCGGGACCCCGCCTTGAGCGAAAATAAATTTGTCATGAATCATCTGAAACATGAAAACTGGCCTTGAAGCACGATCAACAACCTCAGCTGTAGGCTTTTGAACGCCTGCACATGCCAAGGCCTTACCTTCAGCAATTTCTATTGTTGTGAATCGCGATTTTTCCATACTAAGCAGACCTCTGCGCTTACCAGTCTCGTCGACTACAGCGATCGTTATATTTAGGCCGAGTTCTTTAGCTTTTGTGTGTGCTTGGTCGAGGACTTGCGACACCCGTTCTGCAGTTAATTCCATATCTATCTCCTTGATAAGTAGTAGCTGATTAGCTTTTGTAGGATGGGTCCTTTGCATCGAGCAACCTGAGTAGCCATGGCCACTCAATGGACTCGTAGCGAAAATTGCGAGCACTCGATGCTTTTTCCATTGTTTCTGTCGAAGGGTGGTGAATTACTTGCCCTGATGACTGTGCAAGTATCTGTACTTTGCATGCTTTTTCAAGTTCCCACATTGATACCCAGGCCTCAGCTACTGATTGCCCCGTGGTAAGAAGCCCGTGATTCTTAAGGATCATCACGTTCTTATCACCAAGGTCATTTACCAGGCTTTCCCGTTCGTCAGTATCAAGTGCCTGGCCTTCAAAATCGTGATATGCAACACGATTATAAAATTGGTAATTATCCTGCTGTAATGGAATTAACCCATCTTCTAATGTTGAAACCGCCATCCCGTAGGTTGTATGCGTATGCATTACACACTCGACATCATGTCGTGCCCCGTGTACTGCCGAATGAATGACATAGCCCGGGAAGTTGATTCTGTGTTCACCTTCCTGAAGGATATTGCCATTGATATCTATCTTGACCAAATTTGAAGCAGTAATTTCGTTGTAGCCCAAACCGAATTCATTGATCAGAAATTGGTCGTCGGTTCCAGGGACTCGGCACGTAATGTGGTTATACAGTAAATCAGTCATTCCAAAGTAGTCTGTGAGCCTGTAGGCAGCTGCTAGATGAACCCTTGCTTCCCATTCTTCTTCAGAGCAATTCTTTATTTCATAGTTTGAAGTCATGTATCCTCAATTTATCGGTATGCGCTTTTTATATTACCCAAAAGTCAAAAGAACTTATGCTGTAACCCCATCCCGTGCAACTTTCAATTACCCGGAAACCTAACTAATGTCGACTCGTATAGTAACAGCCTTCGCCATTTTAGCTTTGATTATCACTGCCGGATGCAATAGTGACACTGATCCAGTAAGTAGTAAAACCCAAAGCCAAGGATCTGCCACTGCTGTAGATACGCTTCCTGTACCAACACCAGTTCCAACCAATACCCCATATATTGAGGAGGTTACAAAATTTGATAAGGACGCTAAATTCATTCAATTAACTTCAATTGATCAGGAGGTACCTAATTATCAAAAAAATATATGCGCTGGGGTTAAGGACGTTGATCCGCATTTGCTTCAACTTGATTCCGAAAAAATTTCCTGCCTGATTGATGCAGGGAAAACGAATGCCCCTCTTTTACTTGTGGGAGGGGAAGCGCTCGAAAGCGAGGTGCTTGAAGCGATCTCCGAAGGAGTTGATTACGGCGAGGAGATATTCGGGAAGTGGGGCCCAGTTGTTGCTATAGCAGTCCAATACCAAGACCCGTCTGTAGAATATCTTGCTACGCAAAGCTGCAGAATCCGAGCAAAATATCATCCTCACCGACCTTTCAAAGATTGTTTCGATGAGACCTTGGCTTTTATTTCAGGGTTTGATGAATGCTGCGGAGCAGTACACGATCCCCCCGTACCGTTGAATCCTGTACGCATTCAATACTTCACTTACAGCGCACCCGATGCGATGCTAAGGGGAAATCAGCTCCGAAAAGTTACTTTGCACGAGTACATACACGTGGTTCAAAACGCACAGATTGTGCACCCTCACGAAATACGGTGCTCCGATGAAGAAAACAAATTATGCGAATTTGGATTTGGGCCAGTTTGGCTTGAAGAAGGCTCTGCAGAATATTTTGCGCAATATTATTCCGACAAACGTGGATGGGCCAATTTCGAAAGTACTATGAAGCAAAACCTTGAATCAGCATTAAATGTAAAGCAAAGAGGCTATTCGCTGCGCGATGTAGCAACTCGGAAGGGTCAACGTCAAATTGCGGAATTATGCCGTTGCGGTGGACAGTTGTACTACGATACTGGTACGTGGGCAACTGCCTGGCTTGTGAATCGCTCTGGAGAAGATGCATTCTTTGTAGAGCACTTCCCAAACGTGGCATACGTTGGTTTTGAAAAGGCGTTCAAAAATGCCTTTGGACTCACTTTGGATGAATTTTATTCAGAATTTGACACTTTCTTAGATAAGCCAAAATCAGAGCAATTGAAAATTTTAAAATTAAATTAAGGTCTCGCGTACGATTCTATGCAGCTCTTATTCAAAGCTCGCATGTAGTATGCTCCCAAGGAATAAGAGGTGAATCATGATTGTGTCACGCAGAACATTTCAGGCAAAAGTCGGCAGAGGCGGAGCTGTGATAGAAAACCTTAAGAAAACACAAGCAATTGTTAGTGCTTCGGGTTTGCAGTCGGGTCGAATCCTAACGGACTATCTAAGTGGGGCTACCGATCGAATTGCATGGGAATTGGAAGTTGAGGATTTATCTGCATTGGAAGCTTTGATGAATGGGTATGGGGAAATGGGCGAGCAGATTGGTCCCATTATCGAAGAGCTCTACTCGCTTATTGATGGAGCTGTAGTCGAGCACTGGCACATCGAAGAGTAGCTAACCTAAGCCCTTTTCCATAATTGCTCTTTCCCTTGAGTACGCACAATTCTCACATGCGACGTTAGAGTCGGGCATTGTGTCAGAATTTAACGTTTCCAGCATCTCGTAAATCTTGGGCTCAATCCAACTAGAGTCCCAATGGTATGGCACCAGTGTCTCTTCGAAAGTCATCTTGCCTCCAAATCCAGAGGCTAATCGGTCAGCATTGCATACGTAGAAATAGGCAATAGGAGCTACATCAAAACCCATTTTAGTCAGTAAGAAAGCATAGAAATCCATCTGGACTTTGTATCCTTGGTGGTACGTACCATTCAGGTAATCCTCTGTGTTAACGGGATAGCTGCTTGCCTGGGATTTATAGTCAACTACTATAAGTTGTTCAGAAATAATGTCCTGCCAGATATCATCAATTCCTCCGGATAAAGTGATATTGGTGTCGGGGATTTCGTATTTCAATCCATGATGTAGTGAGTTACGCCAATTGTCCATCTCGCTGTGAGCGAAAGGTACAATGTTTTTTAAGCCAGCCTTTTCGAATGACCTATGAGCGATCTGCGCTTCCCTGCATTCATCAAATTCTCTTTTCAACAAAATGTCTGTAGTCTCATTCAATGTCCAGCCAGGAGTACCGGGTGAGGCCAATCCTTTTACTCTATCTAGGTAAAAGCATCTAGGGCATGTTAGAAAATCGCTAAATTTTGACCTGCTTATATTGAAAGGTTTTGAATCCGAAGGGTCGTATATAGAAGAAGAGCGCGTACGAATCCCTGGTGCAGGTACTAATTCACCCTTGCTGTTTCTCTTTAAATTAAGCATATTTCCCTCGCCTGATCAATTGTTCCAAATCGTAAAATCTGTGACATAAGTTACTTCTCCCTGCACGCTATTATCCGTGTATAACCCATGAATTACCCCTATATCGCCGGAGTCTGCAGATCCGTCCAATTTAAGAATTACTATTTGTGAACCATTTACTGACACAACTGCCCTGTCAGCGTCAGTGACATTAATTTCAATAGCATTTTCCTCGTTTTCCATCGTTTTTAAGTTATAAAGACGCCCCTGCTCTATCGTTGACCATCCTGAAAAAATACCTGCCTGCCACATATATCTCTGGTGGTACCACCTTGGCGAACTGTCTGAAGGATCCGCATACACAATAAAATAATCATTCGATTTTGGTGCCGATCGTGAATTTGAGCGAAACCTGAAACCATAATCCCAGCCAACGCTATTCGATGTCATGGCATCATAAGGGTTCTTAAAAGTGGCGCTTGTTCGGAAGTTTCTTAAATTCACTTGCGCCCAAAATCCCGCAATACTATTCGTTGAATGAAGTATAGGTATGTCATATGGACCTGCCAGGATATTACTGCCCGACGAAGCCGTAGCTGCTGGTGTAGGTGTCGATGTAGGTACCGGAGTTGGAGTAGGAGTACTTACCTTAAATACAGGTAATTTATCAATGTTCTCACTAATAGTCTCAGAGGCAACTGCAAATCCATGTGCCTCCACTCGGATTCCCTGGCTTTCCACAATACCGTAAGTATTTATACCTACTACTCTCCCATCAAGAGTGAGTAATGGGCCCCCGCTATTACCAGGGTTTAATGCGGCATCGGTCTGAATAACCCAACGAGTATTAGAGTCTTGGAAAAAGCGTCGTGAAACAATACCCGAGGTCACCACTGTCGAGTCGACTCCCAGCGGATATCCGATTGCAAAAACTGAGCTACCTGACTTTAGCTCAGAAGAATCAATCATTGGTAAAACCTTGAATTGTTCCACGTCAGAGACGCAGCATGCAGAGAGCAATGCGATATCTTTAGTCGAGTCTGCTCCGGTAACCGTTGCGCTAAGTGATAACCCTAAATCGTTTTTAATGCTTACTGATGATGAGCCTTCGATAACATGGTGGTTTGTAATAATTTCTATGGCCTTAGTGATTTCGTCGTACCTATAGACAAAGCCGGACCCCAAGGAATTGTCAGCTATCACCTGAATAACACCCGGTGTCACTTGCCCCACTATCGAACTTAGTGATGGAGTAGGAGTGGGTATCAATGTAGGTGTTACAGTGGGAGCGGGTGT
>JAKUPZ010000026.1 GCA_022449765.1 Dehalococcoidia bacterium
TGGACATAATCGAGAGTTCTGTCAAGTACTTTTAATGTACGCCCAGAATGACTGCTACAACTATGGACAGACCTTCGGGTTAATAACCCGAATATGGGAACATATGTACACTCTTCGGGCTACAAGTTATAGATCCTTTCTACGCTTGTACGTGAAGAATAAGTTGATATAAGCTGCTATTACCAGTAGCAATAGAAAAAAGGTAGTCATGAATAATCCAATTAATTCATAGGTTCTTCTAGCTACCCAAATCAGGGTATTTTCTTGCTTCCCATGCTTCTCGCTTAGCACCATATTGATCTAAATCATCTTTGAATACTTGACTCTCAGCAGCTTGTTCTGCTGACCTTCTATTCAACACGCTAATACCAGATCCACTATCGATACTTTTTCTGCCACCTGTGCTTCCACCATAATTCTGTGCATGATGATTAGCTCTCCTTGCTTTAGCTAGGTGCTTTCTGACCAATGCAGACTTCCTATTTCTCAGGCCCATATTCGGCTCCAAATAATAATAGTTTTTCAGGCCATTCTTCCTTTGGTATGTACTTCACCATTAGATAAAAGTGAAAGTTGTGAACCAAAGTGAACATGACTATCACGAGTGTCGGGTTTAAAGATTTATTCGACTCGTGAAGTAGCGCATTACATAAGGCAAACCCCTCAAGCAATTGACGCTCCATGACTGCACAAGTCAGAAGCTTCGCCCGATCTTTGCCTGTTTTGTCATTCAATACGCTTGCTTGAACATTCAACTAACATTATCCTAGGCAGAATGAAAGCTAATTAAGTGAAGACTCGTTTTGATCTCGTGCCTTGGGCTTCTGTTACAGACATCGCTGACGTTCTCAGCTATGGGAGCGCAAAGTATTCAGCGAATAATTGGTGTAGAGGAACCGAGTGGGGAAGATATTTCGCAGCCTTATGTAGACATATATTCGCTTGGTGGAGAGGAGAAGATAACGACAAAGAAACTGGATACTCGCATCTCGCACATGCTGGATGCTGCCTGCTCTTTTTAATGGAATACCAGCGCAATAGCTGGGGAACTGATGATCGTTTTACTGGTCCAGACGGACAAGCTTTCACTAAAGGAGATGGTCTTAAATCTGATTCATTTGAGTTTGATCACGAACTTTATAAGGAGGTCTTGAAATGTCATCCGTTAGATGATTCGCAATCATTGAAGTTTTCGACCGATTGGAAATCATCCGAAGTTGATCCAATAAACCTAGGTTTAGATTAATGATCAAAGTTGCAATTATTGGAGCAGGTAATGCTGGTTGTTTTACTGCACTTCAACTAGCAGATTTAGCAAGAGATACTGGTCTTGCTCTAAATATAAATATCATCTATGACCCAACGAAACCGGCTGAGAAGGTAGGACAAGCTACTTTTCCTCATCACCCACACTTGCTTTGGAATGTAGTTCCAGATGAATTTAATTGGTACAAAAATCAACTGGATGCAACTCTCAAAACAGGGATTCTATATGAAGGCTGGGGAGACTTGAATGAAAAAATATTTCATCCATTCCCACCTAAAAATGTGGGCATGCACTTTTATCCAAAAAAGCTACATGAATTTGTAGTGAATTCAAAATTATTTGATATTACTCACGCAGCAATAAAAGATTATTCAGAAGTTGATGCAGATTATATATTTGATTGTCGAGGCAAACCTGAAGAGAAAAGCGCATATCAACCACTAGTTACCCCTGTTAATTCTTGTTTACTTGCTAAACCTAAATGGGATACTTCTCATCTCTCATACACACGAGCTGTGGCTACTCATGATGGTTGGAGTTTCATTTTGCCCACTAAGCCTGATTCGCCCTCAAGCCAAGGAGCCTTGGGCTATTTGTATCACAAAGATATAACTACAAAGCGAGATGCGATTCATAACTTACAAGATCAATTTGATGCATATGTCACAGGTCATCTTGAATTTGACAGTTACATTTCTAATCAACCTGTTATTGATAAACGTGTATTTCTGAATGGCAATCGTTTGTATTTTTTAGAACCTTTAGAAGCAACTGCTTCATGGGTTCACACTGAATGGGTCGTTCAATGTTGGAGTCAAATCGTCAGACAGAAAGAAGACAGAACTGAACTACTTACTCATTGGATTCATGAAAAGATTCATGAAATAGAAAGGTTTATTCTTTGGCATTACGAAAACGGTTCAAAATACAACACTAAATTCTGGAAACATGCTCGTAATCTTCGTCTTCCAAGAGACGAAAAATTTGACTCATTAAAACAATTATTCTCTAATAACCACGTCCTAAGTGTGAAAAATTTAGAGCAACAAGGAAGACTTCCTGAGTTTGGAGCATGGGCTCCTACAAGCTTGAAGTATTGGTACGACGGAATATATAAGAGGTCCAAATGAAATGCTATCACTGCCAAGACGAACTTATTTGGGGCAGCGATTCAGATGTTCCCTTCGAGAATGAAGACTTTGATTTTATAACTTTTTTAAGTTGCCCTACATGCGAATCAGAAGTAGAGGTTTACCACAAAAAAGAAACTTAACTACGCTCTGGATAAATATAAATCAACCAATAAATACTAAGTACGGCTAAGCAAATACTAGGAATAATCCAACTGGTCACTGACGTGGCTTACGTCCACGCTTTGGCATTTGTTTTGCCAATGCTTCCATCTGAGGAAGACTCATTTGTGTCTGAGCTGGCTGTTGTATCGGTGCAGTGGCTTCCTGAATACGTGCTTCTAACTCTTTCATTTTTGCTAAGTTCTGCCTGTGTTGCTCTTCAAATGCTGGTGGCATTGGTGGTATCTGTGCTGAAACTGGTGGCTGCTGAACAGGAATCTGTGCCGTGAGTTGAGTAGCCATTGTTGTTAGTTCTGATTGAACTTGCTGAGCTACTAAAGGTGGAACTTTATTGATTACTTCTTGAACTTCTGTGCGAGGAATTAATGTAGGAAGCACCCTTTCGATAGCATCTATTTTCTGAAATAGTTCTGAGTGATCCCCTTTTTTATTCTTTAAACCAATCGATACAAATTGTCCTGTTGCAAGTCCAACGACAACAGCCATTGCTCCTGTGATTAATACTTCCATAAGCCTCGTCTTTCACTTTGTAATATATCGCAATCAAACTTGAATTGCTAATCTTCCTTATCCAAAACAATAGCTTCCATATCTAATTCAAAACTTTGAGATTCATAGACTTCTTCAAGCTCATCATCTTCTAATTCCTCATCACATAGACACAAGAAGGAATCGGTATCTTTGTCTTGAGTCGCTGGAAGAAAGGCAGACCCCTCGTTAAATTTAAAGACAAAGCCAGCATCTTTACTAGCAACAAGAAAGGCTTGCTTCTGTACAAATCTGGCCTCCCAACAACCTAGTAACTCCTCGATTAATTCGTCTCTCGATAAATCCCTCGTCTCTATCGCAATCCTGTGCAGCATGAACTTCTGCTCTGGAGTCAAGTCTGGGATCATTGGAAACACCTCCTGATAAACACCATAAGTCGAAGAGATCGTGGTTTAGCGGCTTGATCCATGTTTTTATTCTGGCAGCTCTGTCAGGACAGTAGAAGGATTGTGCTTCATACCACACCAGCCAGTCACGAGTAGAACCCTTGGCTGAATTACAAGGTAAACAGGCTGGAACTAAGTTAGTTCTTAAACTGCTACCACCGTGAGCCTTTGGTTTTACATGATCAATCGTTAAGTGAATCTTAACGTCATTTTCATGTTTCATGCCGCAATAAGCGCAGCATCCCCATTCGTCTTTGATTGATTGTCTAAATCGTCTGAGGGCAGCCCCTTTAGAGATTTCAACTAGTCCAAATCGGTAATTCTCCCAGCGTTCTGGTATCAATGACTGACCTCGATTACTCACAGATTAACTACCTGCAAATAGTCATTACCTCGGTTTGATTTTGAAAACCTATAAAATTAAAGATAGCTCTGAAATAGTAATGAAAATTTTTAATCTTCTTGCGATAGCGAGTTTCGGTATAAGTATCTCGATTGTTGGAGGCACAATTGCTGGATACTTCTATCTCAAGAACCCATTAACCCAGCAGCATTTACAAAATAAATTAATCAAAGCTATTACACCTGCAATCACCGAGGGTGTTACAGGGTCTATCCCTAAGCCTGATATCCCTTCTTTACCAAGTTCAACCGGAGGAGTAGTACCACTTCAGCTCTAAGTGGTTGATATAAGGGATATAAGAGTTTGGAATGTCAGGGTTCCTGATGTACCTGACTGGGCGATAGCAGTACCTAATAGCATCCCTCTTGCAGTGCCCATCACGCAGGAGTTAATAACTGGTCCTATAGGTTTTCCTGTAGTCGATGTTCCGGGCTGTGTAGAGGCTCGTGAGACCTCTGGAAACAATAACTTGATAGAGGACGATCCTTACGGAAATTTACTCCTCTGCGACGGCACACAGCCTGTCATGCCAGCGTTTGACTATAACCCCAATAATTTACAACCAGTTATTGAACCAACGAAGAATGTTCAATTACCACCACCACTAGAGCAACCTAAATCTAAAAGTCAAAACACAGAGGACAAAGGATCAGGAGCTGATATGAGCGGATTTGGTGGTGCCTCGCCTCCAACACCTCCACCTACATCTCCACCACCACCTGCGCCACCTGCATGCCCAAGACCGGATGATCCACCTGTTGGTAGTAAAGGTAAATTTGGCACCAAACGTGTTGAGTCATATGAACTCAATGAAGATGGTGAATGTGTCACTAACTGGATATCTGAGAAGCCACAAGATATAGCTTTTACATATCTACCTCCACCACCAGTTGCTTTAACAACAGGAGCTGTAGCGGCTGTAGCTGTAACTAGTTCAGTCTTGATGAAGCCAGTGAGTGATTACATTCTTAAGCTTGTTAAGCCTCTGGTGAAGAAGACTTTAAAGAAGGTTTTACCTCGCCTTCTGAAGAAGAAGACCAAGGTGCTTTCCGTTCGTGAACGCCAAGCGGAGCAGAGGTCTCTGAAAAAGTAGCCTTACTAATTTGTTCTAGATTATGAGCATGATCAGGTACTGAAGTCGGATGTTCCCCAACTTCAACGTCCTCGCATATCACTGCGTACTTCGTTCCTTTTCGGAAATATATATTTTCTTTTCGCAATGTCCCACAGTGCTTTAAACGTGAAATTTCGTAGTCAAGTATTTTCAAATTTAGGCTTGCTTTTCTCAGAGCAATCTCTGTACTGGCTGCTTCTTTGCACAGTGCTTGTAGCTTTGAATCTAAGGGCTTAGACCATTGGAGAGTGGCTCCATAATTTAAGGAGAAATTATCCTTCTGCTGTGTGAGGATATCCTTCTCAAACAAGATGGCACCCGGATTATCTGGAGCACCATCTCCATCAATATCTCGCATGTCGTAGACCGGCTCCTTATAACTAGTGACAAAAGGTAGCTTTATATTTTTACTCCTACCAATGTATGGCGATATCGTTACGGTTTCTGCTTGACATTGCACTCCATTAGTAAAAGCAGAGTTGATAAAATTTCCAGTCAACACTTGGTATGCATTGACAGTCGCTTGACCACTACTATTAGCGACCGGATTGGAAGTGGCTGAAACACCACCAACATCACTGGCTAATACACTATGCGGAGTTAATATTAATACGCCAAAAAGCTTTGCTATTACTGACTGAATACGCTTGAACTTGTAATCGTAGTTTCGATTTCTGACGTGCGTGTTATGGTTGTGCGGTTGCGAAGTCCCGGTCCTTGATATGAAGAGGTGTATTGGAAGGCTCCTCCATCTGTGACTAGAGAAAAGTCGGGAGATGTATTCATATCTAAGCCTGTCCATGTACTCGTACCACCGTTCAAAGTCGTATGTCTGATTTCAGTATGAGACGTTGGATTTATAACACCTGTCGATGGCTTAATGCCTGTGCCAGACACCGAATGAACCCAGCCTGTATTGAAATCTTCTGATACTATAACCTCCGAAATCACCTGCCGTTGGGTGGTAGTGCTGTCTAATTTTCCTGAAGAGAAATTTGGCGATATAGGGACTGCATGACTAGCATTAGGCAAGCTTAGTACGACTACTAAAAGACCTAATAATCGTTTCATACTACGACAACTTCTTCTGCGTTATTCGAAAGCAACATTGGAGCAGCTAAAGCTACTGAACCTTGAGCGATATTGTCACCATAGACTCTGCCCATTGAGCTCAATAAACCTTCTACTGGTGTATTGCCTTTGAAGTTTTGGACATACTTGGCTTTATTTAATGCTCTTGCAGTGTTCCAAAAGTCTTTATCCCTATTCCTGCCAAATAGATTGCCAAACATATCGGCTGGTACCTCATTGCCCATAACCTTGTAAGCTCCTTTTCCACGAGC
>JAKUPZ010000027.1 GCA_022449765.1 Dehalococcoidia bacterium
TGCAACAAGTACAAGGTAATCCTCAGGGTCGTTGTTGAAGATCGTGGTTTTGAAGTTAAGTCCATTATGGATTACCGGTAGCTCAGGATCACCTATCAAGTCAGCTTGTCGCTGACTTACACAGATGGGATAAATAGAAGGAAAATTTTGCTTGTAGTACTTATGTAGTTCGGGCTCGATGTAATGGTAAGTGAGGACTGTCGGGGTTGTTGTGAATTTTGAGAAATATGGAGCCAATACAGGCCAATGCGCGTGAATAACGTCATATTGATCTGCATCCCTGTAAAGCTCAAACGAGTTTCTAGTTTCTAGTTCTTTCTCTAGATATCTTGTGAGTTCTATCTGATCTAATGTTGCTCGATCAGTTATAGCATGTAAGGTTCCTTCAGTTACTGAGTCACCAGAGGCATAAAGATGTACATTGTGATGTCGTTTGTGCAGTTCTTCTGTAATTAGGCTGACAATTATTTCAGTGCCTCCATGGGTGGGAGGGGGTACTGGAATGTAGATACTGGTTATTTGCGCAATATTCATTTCTTTAAGGATACATATATTTTGCAAATTTGCTTTCTCATAGGGCGTAGACGCTGCTAGAATTCTGACACTTGATGATTTGGAGGCTTGCGATGTCGCAGAAAACGCGTCAACCAATTGAAAGGAACCTGGCGATGGAGCTGGTTCGTGTAACTGAATCGGCTGCCATGTCGGCAGCGCGCTATATGGGCCTTGGCGATAAAGAGCTGGTAGATCAAGCCGCTGTTGATGCCATGCGTCACACTTTGGATGGTATCAGCATGGATGGAGTGGTTGTCATTGGTGAAGGGGAGAAAGACGAAGCTCCTATGCTGTACTTGGGTGAACGGATTGGAGATGGCTCTGATCCAAAAATTGATATTGCAGTCGATCCAATAGATGGAACTACTTTGCTTTCTAAAGGACTTCCTGGAGCAATTGCGGTTATTGCAATGGCGAACCAAGGCTCGATGAAGGTTCCAGGCAGTATTTTTTACATGGACAAAATTGCGGTAGGGCCTGAGGCAAAAGATGCAATAGATATAAGCGCTCCTGTAAAAGACAATCTGCAAAATATAGCGAAAGCATTAGGCAGAAGTGTCGGAGAAGTAACTGTAGTCATTCTTGATCGCCCTCGTCATACTGATTTGCTAAATGAAGTGAGAAAGGCTGGAGCACGCGTAAAGTTAATTTCAGATGGTGATGTTGCTGCTGGTATACAGGCCTCGTTACCTGAAAGTGGAGTAGATGTATTAATGGGTATTGGTGGAAGCCCTGAAGGCGTACTTACTGCAGCTGCAATAAGGTGCATTGGAGGAGCAATCCAGTGTAAGCCATGGCCTCGAGATGATGAAGAAAAGAGAAAAGCAATTAATGAAGGTGTGGATCTTGACCACGTCTATGATGCTTTTGAGATGGTCGGCGGAGATGACGTTTTTTTTGCAGCTACTGGTGCCAGTTCAGGTGAGATGCTCAAAGGAGTTCGTTTCTTTGGTGGCGGTGCTACAACCCAATCTCTAGTTATGCGCTCGCGTTCCGGCACTGTTAGGTGGATTGACTCAATTCATAACTTGGATCAACTAGACAAGATTAGGTTTGATTAGTCACATGATTTCTATAGGGACGCCATTAGCTAGTAATTCTACAAGGCTATTGCTGTTAGGTTCTGGGGAACTTGGGAAAGAAGTGGCTATTGAGGCGCAACGCTTAGGTGTTGAAACTATTGCGGTCGATCGATATGAGAATGCCCCTGCAATGCAAATTGCACATAGGAGCCATGTGATTTCCATGCTTGACGGAGAGTCCATTCGATCAATTGTAGAAAACGAGAAGCCACATTTAATCGTTCCAGAAATAGAAGCAATTAATACTGACTCTTTGATCCAATTAGAAAAAGAGGGCTGGAATGTTGTACCGACAGCACGCGCCACGAAATTAACCATGGACAGGCAGGGTATTAGAGAGTTAGCAGCAGTTAATTTAGGCTTACCTACTTCACCATATAAATTTGCGACAAGTCATAATGAAGTACTCGAGGCTTTGGAGCAAATTGGACTACCCGCAATCATAAAGCCTGTTATGAGTTCCTCTGGACGAGGTCAAAGTTTAATTAATTCTAAGTCTGAGGCACAGAATGCTTGGGAATACGCAATAAATAATGCAAGAGGAGACACTCCTCGTGTCATTGTTGAGGGGTTTGTATCATTCGATTATGAAATAACACTACTAACTATTAGGCATTTGCAAGGGACTTCATTTTGTGACCCTATTGGTCATCTCCAGATAGATGGCGATTATCGAGAGTCATGGCAGCCCCATCCTATGGGCAGCGAGGTTTTGATCAAGGCCAAAGAAATTGCCAAAAACATAACTGACGAGCTTGGCGGGTACGGAGTGTTTGGGGTAGAGCTATTTATAAAAGGCGAGGATGTTTTCTTTAGTGAAGTGTCGCCTCGGCCCCATGACACGGGCATGGTCACCTTAATTTCACAAAACTTATCTGAATTTGCGCTTCACATACGCGCTATTTTGGGCTTACCAATACCAAATATTAATCAATTCGGACCATCGGCATCATGCGCAATTTTGGGAGAAGGTAATTCTTCCGTAATCAGCTACGGGCAAATTGATGCAGCATTGAGCCTCGCAAATACTAACGTGAGATTATTTGGGAAACCCGAGATTGAGGGGCATAGAAGACTTGGAGTGGCTCTTGCATGCGGCGACTCAATAGTAGAGGCTCGTGAAAAAGCAAGATATGTAGAGCAGCAGATAAGACTTACGTTTAGTTAGCTCTAGTTAGTTCATCTTCCATTTGCGCAGAATATTTACCTTGGCGAGCGGCACTAGTAAGTATGCATCGCTGAATAAATGCTTGTTGTGCCGAAGGGACATTTTCTTTTATACCAAGCCAAGTATTTAAAGGCAGCGCTTGTAGGCCACGACCAAATGAGTAGCTTAATTCCCACGGTGCGTTGTTATTTTGACCAAATAGTGCAATTTCATTCATATTTAAAGTAGCTTCATCATCTGGTTGTCCTCCCGAGAGAAAAACGATTCCAGGTACAGATGAAGGAACGGATTTTTCGAAAGCTTCTACTGTTCTGGAGGCGACTTCGGTAGCAGGAGCTCGATTAGAGGAGCTTGATCCGGAGGTAACCATGTTGGGCTTGAGAAGCGTACCTTCTAGCGACACTTTGTAAAGATCCAGCATTTCGTAGACCTTTGTTAGGGTTTTGATGGTGATATTTTGATCAACCTCGATAGTGTGATCTCCATCAATCAGAACCTCTGGTTCAACAATAGGTACCAACCCCGCTTCTTGACTCAGAGAAGCATACCTAGCTAGGCCATGGGCGTTGGCTTCGATACAGGTGTCTGAAGGGATTCCATTACCTATCGTTATTACGGCGCGCCATTTAGCAAAGCGTGCGCCTATTCGATAATACTCTTCTAGTCGACCTCGGAGGCCATCAAGGCCTTCAGTAACTAGTTCACCCTGGAATCCTGCTAATGGCATTGCTCCAGTGTCGACTTTAATGCCCGGTATGATACCTTTGCTTTGGAGTACATCTACCAGTGCCGTTCCGTCGGCTCCTGATTGCCGCAAAGTCTCATCGTAAAGAATAATGCCACTGATGTAATTTTCTATTCCCTCAGCCCTAAAAAGCATTTCTCGGTAATCTCGTCGATTTGTTTCGGTACTATCCACTCCGATACTGTCAAAGCGGCGTTTAATAGTTCCCGAGCTTTCATCAGCTGCTAGTATTCCCTTAGAAGGAGCTACTAGAGAGCCTGCGATTTGTGATAATGCGTTAATATCTGCCATGGTTCACCTGAATTTTTGAGCGGAGTTCGGGTATCATACCTTGCGGATTTAAACGTGGCTACACCATTTCATGCTGGCATTAAGTTCACTCTAATAATAAAGGTAGAAATATTATGGATAGCTTAATAATTGCCGTCCCTTCCTTTTTAGCTAGCGCTGTGGTTGTTGTGCTTGCTGGGATTGCGCTGGCTAAGTATGGTGATGATTTGGCGGTACTGACAGGATGGGGCGCACTATGGGTGGGGACCATTCTCGTAAGCGTTGCAACTTCTTTACCCGAATTGGTCACAAATATTTCATCAGTTGTTTTCGTAGATCCACCTGCACCTGGGCTTGCATTAGGTAATGTCTATGGTGCAGATATGATTAATATTTTCACCATATCGCTTGTCGCTATAGCATTTGGGATAGGAAACATTTTTGGGAACCAAACTAAAGATACGCAGACCTTGATTGTGGTGGCGATTGGTATTGGCATTATTTCTGTGATTTTTGGTGCTTTGGGTGACTGGGGATTAGGTCCTACAAGTGTTGGAGCGCTAGTCATTGCGGCATCTTACTTTCTGGGAATGAAGCTTGTTTATGATGCGGGAAGTGACAAGGTGGAGGAAGAATCAGATGTTGATACTTCCTGGGCGAACCAACGGCCTGCTTGGATTGGCTTTGGTCTTGCTGGCCTTGCTGTTCTTGCAGCTGCACCTGTTCTTGCATTGAGCGCAGATGGGATCGCCGAGGCTACTGGGTTGGGGCGTAGTTTTATAGGGGTGTTACTAGTCTCCATAGTCACTACTCTTCCTGAAGCATCAGTAACTGTCGCTGCAGCGCTTCGCAAATCATATGCGCTGGTGATAGGTAATATTTACGGTAGTTGTGCATTTAACTTATTTGTTATTCCTATTGCGGGGTTCTTTTACACAGGTGGTCCGATACTTCAAGAAATGGATAATTCTCATTTTGTTGCGGCAGGATCAGCGATCGCGCTTATGACTACTGGATTCTTGATAGTGATGAGTTTCAAGGTTCAGGCAATGAGATGGCTCAGATATACGACGTTTGCTATTCCACCTGCCTACGTGGGTTCTCTTGCACTGGTATACAATCTTTCCGCAGCATAAGTAAAAAGGCAGAATTATTTATCAACAGCTTCTTTTTGAAGCTGTTGATTAGTTTCCGCACGTACAGCTGAACGCAATGTTAGGAGCAATACTGTGGCTATTACAAAAGAGCCTGGTATCCACATTATCAATCCTCCGATCTGCTGATCTTCAAGTGCGCTAACGCCATAGGCGAGTGTGGTGGTGTTATAAGTTTCGTACCATGCTTCGGGCGCGAAAGTCAGGAATGAACCCAGTACAAAACCAGGAACGATAGTGATAAACACATAAGGGACTTTGGCTAATTTGGAAAGGTTAGATCGTAAAGGGAAGGGATCAATGATGTTCCACCACCATGCATATGCACCGGCTACGAATACAAAATGCTCAAAGAAATGTATGAGATCACTTTCAATTGCAGCTTCGAAGGCAAAAGGGAAATGCCAGATCGCTAATGACCCTATGAATAATGGCCAGGCAATGAGTGGTTTGAAGATTAAACGCAATAAATATCTGATAGAAAGAGACGTAATTACTGGAGTTAGCACGTTTTTTCTAAATGATTTTGGTGTCCCTCTTAAAATTGGAATAAGGGGAGCGCCTATTTGAAGTGCAGGTACTGCAAAGAAAATCAAGATCATATGTTGAGTCATATGAGCAAGGAACAATTGGCTTGAAAGGTAATCAAGAGGGCTTACAAGTGCAATGAATAACAACGATAAGCCTATGTAGAAGCAGGCTATTCGCCCAAAGTGATGAGATCTCGAGGTTTCCTTAAGAGTTTGTAGGCCCCTCGCATATAAAATTCCTGCCACTGGTATACCAATTAATACGACAGGGTCAGTACTCCATTTGAGCCATAGTGAGGAGTCCATCTATTAGGTACCTAGTTCAGAATGAAGAGCAGTAGTCAATTCGTAGTTAATCAGCAAATTTTAAGAACACTGCTAGTAACACAAACATGATGCTTATCATAATACCCATAGGAGCCACGAAGAGCATTAAAAAGCGATTATCATCGAATTTAAGATGCATGAAATACATGACTACGAGGTAAAACTTGGCAGCAGAGAGACCTAGTAGTATTAGCGTCATTGCCAAGGAGCTTAACTCTAGGTAGAAAACGCCAACCTCAATTGCAGTGATGACAGCTAAAATAAT
>JAKUPZ010000028.1 GCA_022449765.1 Dehalococcoidia bacterium
CCCGCTGTTGGTGGTGTCTTAGCTGCCGTATTTGGATTGCAATCAGTATTTTTGCTTAATGGATTGAGCAAAATTGTTATTGTTCTAGTTGTATTTTTTGGTGTCAAAGAAACACGTCCTACCCGAATGGAAACTTCTCCGGAAAAGCCTACAAGGAGAAAGCTATCCTTCTATCCATTTAAGGATCGTACGTTTGCTGTTTTAGCTATTGCCACTGCTGCATTTGCCATGAGTAACGCTGGAATTATGCAGACTCTTGTACCGGTATATGCGATTGACATGATTAAAGTAGACGAGGCGGCTGTGGGATTTTTAATTAGTGTTGCATCAACTGTCACGTTTTTGTTCGCATATCCTAATGGGATTATTGCTGATAAATATGGTAGAAAACGCTCTTTGGTTCCTGGCTTACTTTTGCTTGCATTAGCTTCTTTTGTACTTGCTGGATGGGATTTTTACACCGCTTTACTGGTTGCTGTTGGAATAAAAGGACTAGGAGAAGCTATGTCATTAGGAACTACTCAGACGTATGCAATGGACTTAGCACCTGATCATGCCAGAGGAGCTTATATAGGGTTTTGGACATTTTCACAGGCTTTAGGTGCTACTTTAGGGCCTATCCTTATGGCGGGCTTGTATTATCTTATTTCCCCAGGAGCGGCATTTATGACTATGGCCATTATTCTTATACTAGCGGCCGTACTTCTTGCGCTTTTTGGCCGCGAAACTGGAGGAAGGGCAAGAATAAAAAATGCACCGGACTAGACGATTTTTGCTTCTTGTTCTGGTTGACCCTAGAGTTGTAACAACGCATTATCAGAATAGACTTTTGGTATTGTAATTTTATTGATAACACACAATTCAAGTTATACGTACGTTGATCAGCAGTCAGTCCTTGATGAAGCTGTTACTTTTATGTCCTCATCCGCCTTTATCGGCGTGGATACTGAAGCCGATAGTCGGCATAGATATCCAGAAAAAGTTTGCTTGCTACAGATATCGAATGGTGACAATACCTACGTTATTGATACGTTAGCGCCTTTGGATTACAGGGCAATCACTACTCTTTTTTCCTCAAATAGAACCCAAAAAATATTACATGGTGGTGACTTTGATATTCGGGGTTTAAACAGAGACTTTGGTACTGAATTCGTTAATTGCTTTGATACTTCTATTGCAGCTCGTTTCGCGAATCATGAAAGAATAGGATTGGCTTCTCTACTTGAGAATATTCTGGGAGTCTCAATTCCGAAAGATGAACGACTGCAGAAAGCTGACTGGTCGCGACGCCCTTTAAGCCCAGAGGCACTAGATTATGCTGCGGGTGATGTCATTTATCTACCGCGATTGATGCAGGACTTACATAAGCAATTGGCTACTTTAGGTCGCGAATCATGGGTAGCTGAAGAGTGTGAAAGGATTTCGAAAGTCAGCTACATAGAGAAGGATAAAGATTTAGCGTTTTTGTCAGTAAAGGGTACTCGAGAACTTGATGGAAAAGGATTAGCTATTTTGAAGTTGCTTTATGATTTTCGTGAGTCACAGGCAATAAAGTTGAATAGACCGCCAGGCTTTGTCCTATCTGCAGAAGTATTGGCGTTTATTTCTGCTAATCCTGATGTAGAACTTGATGAGGTTCCCGGTTTGGGTCATGCGGGAGTAAGAAGGTTTGGTAAGCAGATTCGCGAAGCTGTTAGTAACGGATTAATTTCAGAGCCAATCATTCGCCCTAAGCCGAAAATTCCACCCCTGCCTCGACCGACTAAAGCGCAGTCCTCTCGATTAACAATTTTGAAACAATGGCGCTTAGGCAAGGGTACTGAATTATCGATGGATCCGTCCTTGCTTTGGCCAATGAAAAGCCTTGAGCGAATTGCACGTGATCCTAACTCATTAGATAAGGAATTTACTGCTGAAGAAATTAGGAGATGGCAGCTATTAGAATTCTCAGATTCTTTACGCAAGCTTGTTTCTAGCTTAGCCTGATTAGTGCAAACCTCTGGTATCCTTCAACAATAAGACTTTGGAGAGACTATGACTGATTCACTAGGACGCCACGCTGTAGGAGTACCTACCCCTAGAGTTGACGGAATTGAAAAAACAACTGGCCGCGCAATTTATACCGCAGACATAAAGATGGATGGAGTACTTTTTGCAAAGACGCTTCGGAGTCCGTTTCCACATGCCAAAATTATTTCCATTGATATCTCTGCAGCACAGCAATTACCTGGTGTTTATGCGGTAGTTACTGGAGAAAATATATACCAGGGTGCACGACACGGACGTGCAGTGGTTGACGTTCCTGTTATAGCTCAAGGTCGCGTAAGGTTCATAGGAGAGCAGATTGCAGCAGTCGCTGCTGATGACGAAGAAACCGCACAAAAAGCTATAGAATTAATAAATGTTGAATACGAGGAGATTCCTGCAGTACTTGATATGGATGAAGCTATTGCTCAGGGCGCACCGTTGGTCCACGAAGATATGTTTGAAATAACTGGTTACCCTAAAGAAATCACTGAACCTAATAACATTTATACAGTTTTTGAATGGTCTAAAGGGGACATAGATGCAGGTATGTCCGAGGCTGATGTAATTGTGGAAAATACTTTTACAACTCCACGCCAGCATCAGGGCTATATTGAACCTCATTCTTGTTTGGTGGTTGCAGATAAATCGGGAAGAGTTGATGTTTGGGCTGGTAACAAATCTCCCCATCCTGGGAAGAAAATGGTTGCAATAGCTATTGGAGCTGAACCTGAGGAAGTAGTTTTCAACCCCGTTACTATTGGTGGGGATTTTGGTGGTAAAGGTTCTGCGATGAATATCCCTATTGCATGGATGCTCTCTACGTTAACAGGCAGGCCTATAAAAGCAGTATTTGATTATTCAGAAGATCTAACATCGGCTAACCCGAGACATGCTTCAAGAGTGACAATGCGGACAGGTGCCAAAAAAGACGGCACAATAGTTGCGCACGAAGCTTTAGTTGAATATGACAGCGGTGCATATGCTGGATTTAAGCCAGGTGGTCACCTGCAAGGAGCAAGCGCTGCTGCTGGCCCATACAAAATTGCCAATACTAAAATAATTGAGCATCAAATCTACACCAATAATGTTCCATGTGGCTTCATGAGAGGACCTGGTGAACCGCAAGCAATGTTCGCGGTAGAGTCACAGATGGACTGCCTCGCTGAAAAATTAGGAATGAATCCAGTTGATTTTCGTCGCAAAAATTTAATTAACCAAGGTGATGAAGACTCACTTGGAACCGTTTTTGAAGGGGTAAGATCAATCGAGACATTTGAGTCTGCTCTTCGAGTTTCTAATTTTACGGATCCTTTGCCTTCTGACGATCGATTTGCATATGGACGAGGAGTAGCAATTGGAGAGCGTGTACAGGCTGGGGGCGAAACGCATGCCGGTGTTACTATGAAGGCTGATGGTTCAGTCACAGTTCATACTTCTGTATTCGAGCAAGGTACTGGTTCTTATACAATTATGCAGCAGATTGTTGCAGACGAATTACGACTCCCTATTGAAAAAGTTGAAGTGGCCGTCTGGGATACCGCTAGTACTTCATTCGATTCAGGAATTGGCGGGGCTCGTGTCACCAGAATGGGCAGTGCTGCAGTATGGAACGCGGCTCAAGCAGCTAAGCAAGAATTATATAAATTGGCCTCGGATATCCTTGGATGGCCTGAAGACGCCATGGAAATTCAAGGTTCTCAGCTAAAACGAACTGACACCGAAGAAGAAATAGAATGGGCAACAATAGCAACTAGAACAGGCTCTCCGATTATAGGATTAGGTGATGTTCAGGACTCTGCCAAAAATCCTTACACATCTTTCACAGTTCAGGTTGCCGAAGTTTCAGTAGATAAAGAGAGCGGACAAGTTAAACTTCTATCCGTTACAACTGCACACGATACCGGCACAATACTGAACCCTATTGGTCACCAAGGTCAAATTAATGGCGGGCTTGTGCAGGGCATTGGATTTGGATTACAAGAAGAATTAACCGTAGAAGACGGTAGGGTTACAACTGCCTCTTTTGCTGACTATAAAATGCCTACTATCGCTGACATTCCCGAGCTGCGAACCGTTCTTCTTGAAGAAGGCCCTGGTGGAGGTTGGGGGCCTTATCAAGTCAAAGGCATTGGGGAGCAATCCAATTCTCAAACTGCACCCGCCATTGCGAATGCTGTGGCTGATGCGGTTGGAGTTAGGGTTCGAGACTTACCTGTAACTGCAGAAAAAGTCTATAAGGCCCTTAATTCTTAGTGAGTTTGAAAAACCAAAAGCGAATTCCGGATCAATCAACAGTACACCGAGCGCAACCATTTGCTTCTTTAGGGTACGAAAAATACCGAAGGCTTTGGACAGGAACGTTTTTTACCTTTGCAGCAGGACAGATGACTTTAGTCGCCAAGCCCTGGTTAGCTTATGAAATTACTGGATCCGCATTTTGGCTTGGTGTAGTTGCCCTTAGCCAAGGTTTGCCGATGCTTTTTATGGCTCCGTTAGGTGGAGTTGCAGCTGATCGGTTTCCAAAGCGCACTGTATTACTTCTGTCGCAAACTGCTTTGATGCTAATGGCTGCAATAATAGCTGTTGTTCTATATCTTGATCTTATAGAGGTGTGGCATTTAATTTTGCTGAGCCTAGTCCACGGGACTGCAATGCCGTTCAATATGCCCGTTAGGCAGTCCTATATACCTATTCTCCTGCCCAAAAAATTGATTTCCAATGGCGTTGCACTACATGCTTCTGGGAGAAATATGAATCAAACCATTGCCCCTAGCTTGGTCGGGGTGCTCTTAGGAATTGATCCGTTAGTTGCTTTTATTGCTATCGTAGTTTTGCATGCTCTGTCTATGCTTGTTTCATTCGGATTTCCATTAGCACAATCTTCTAATCGCGGAAATATTGGATTAATAGGTGATTTAAAATACGGGTTTAATTACGTTTGGTCTGACAAATTCCTGAGATTATTGTTTGCAACGCTACTACTATTTTTAATATTTGGGATGCCCTATATGCATTTGTTACCTGTCTTTCAAGAAATTCTTGAAGTGGGGCCAGAATTATTAGGGTTTATGTACGGTGCTATGGGCTTGGGAGGTTTTTTTGGAACTTTAACAGTTGCCTCATTCCCCCGATTTTCTAATCGGACACCCCAGCTTATATTCGGAGCTTTATTCAGTTTGTCCTTAATGGGGTTTGCTTTATCCCCGCTATACTTTTTGTCGTTGCTTCTTCTTTTTTTCTCAGGTTATTTTCACACGGCATACACAACAATTAATCAAACATTGATACTTACGCGTTCAGATCCTTCCGTCCATGGCAGAGTAATAAGCATGAATATGATGTTGAGATCTTCAATCACAATTGTTGTATTACCAATGGGATTTTTGGTAGATCAATTTGGCGGACCTAGT
>JAKUPZ010000029.1 GCA_022449765.1 Dehalococcoidia bacterium
TTTGCCATTATCTTTAGGTCTTGATTTGATGGGTTCTTATGAAAAGGTTTTGCTATTTAGCATAGCAATGCCTGTTATATGTGCGATTTCAGCATATATTGCTAAACCACCGGTAACACATACTAAAAATATATAGTTGTACTGATGTCACGATTTTTAGAATTTAAAAATGGATGCTTTGCCGAAATGCCTTTGCAGCTTGGAGTATTTCCTTTTGGCCTTGCTTTCGGAATTTTAGGAGCGGAGAGTGGGCTAACTCAGCTCCAGACTTTCTTATTGTCATCGATAGTCTTTGCTGGAGCCAGCCAAATTGTTTTTGCGCAATTAATAGCCACCCTGACTCCGGCGTCAATAATTATTGGGACTGTTGGAATAGTGAATTTGCGACATATTCTTTATGGCATTTCCCTGTCCGAATACTTGAGAGAGCTACCATTGCGGTGGAGATTGTTACTTGCCTATCTTATTACTGATGAATCCTTTGCTGTTTCATACAAACGCTTCTCTGAAAATGAAAAAACTAAGAACATGCACTACCATTTGCTGGGCAGCGGGCTAACCTTATGGTTTTCCTGGCAAATTGGAACACTCCTTGGCATTTTCACCGGTCATTTTGTCCCAGAATCTTTAAATCTTGAATTCGCTATACCCCTGACATTTATTGCAGTAGTAGCAATATCCATTAAAGATAGACCGAAGCTGGCGGTATTCTTGATTAGCGCTTTGATGGCCGTTATTTTGAAAGATTTGCCCTGGAATTTGTGGATTATTGGTTCTGCTTTAATTGCTATCGCTGCAGGGGTGTTGCTGTCTAACCTCGGGAAGGTTAAGCAATGATCTGGGGCGTGATTTTTCTTTCCGGCGTAGTCACATTCAGTACTAGATTTTTACCATTGTCAGGACTGATGCCAAGGCAATTACCAAGATTTGTTCAGAATGGGCTGCAGTATGTTTCAATAGCAGTATTAACTCCTATCGTTATCAATGCGGTTCTAATTGATCAAGATAGCAATATAGTTTTAAGTGATAATCCCAAAATATTTGCGGCTCTGGTTGCTATTTTGATTGCTTTGATTTCTAAATCTATCGTGCTCACTTTGCTGGCAGGCTTAGTGGTTATCTGGCTGTTTGAATTAATATTTTAGCTATGCGAAAAAACTTTTATTTCATGATGATATTGGCGATAGCTGCGACACTTCTCGCTATTGGCGTTGCTTGTGATAACGAAACTGGGATAGGTGAGCCTGATAAGGCTCCAGCGGCACTTTTTACGAATGGAGAAGCCATCGAATATTTGAAAGAATGGATTAGGGAAGAGGATGAGAACTGCGACTTAAAGGGATCTGGTACTTATCATCAGCCATTTCGCCATTGGGAAGTTGAAGAGAGGACTTCCGCTGGGATTATTGTTCTCTCACTGGAATTATCAAAGAGCCGAGGTAATAACCCAAATGCTAAGGAAGACAAGGACCACTTCAGGCCTGCTTCCAAGAGAGAGCAGCGCTACTTGATTGATGGGACTGAGAACAAAATCACTCGCATAAATGAAAAATATTATCAAAATACGAATAACTCATTTGACGAACCTTCATGGCGCCTCAGAACTGTTTATTCGAAATTCAAATGCTGAAAAATTAATTCCCTCCAAAACTGATCAAATCAATAGAATCAAGTACAATAGCAGGACGGCACTACGGCTAAACTTACTTCCGTTTTGCTTAGGGGGCTGTTGATCTTGTTTGGTACCGGGTCGCAGTCCCTGCTTTTTAGTCCTTCTTTTCAATCAAATTTAGAAGTACAAATAAGCTCACGGTAATTGCCCAGAGGCATGTCATTAGCCCGAGCAACAAGAACATTGTGGGGATTGATGTGAGGGCCGCAATGAAACCTGCTATTAGCGGCGAAATAAATTTGGCGCTGTTTTGTGCGACTCTGTCTGCTGCAACGAAACCGCCACGAAGCTCAGCCCTGACGCTTTGTGTTAATAAGCTTTTTTGAGTAGGTGAAATAACACCATTAGCAAAACCAAAGATTAATAAGACAGGGGCAAGGTGCCATATGCTGGTGACAAAACATGTTGAAATAAGGCAAACACCTTGAATTCCAAACCCTATTGTCACTGAATGCATTGGGCCCATCCGAGAGCTGATCATTCTTACCAGAGAGGCTGTAGCTATTGCACCAATAGCAAAAATTGTAAATAAAAAGCCTCCGCGATCAACACCGACGCCAAGGCTTGAAATAGCAAACAGAGGTAGGTAAGTGAAATATGCAAATTCTACAAAAAAACGCAACGAACTCATTGAAAAAATGATCAGTGACCTAGGTCGAATCGATTTATCAAAAACTTCCCTGACGTATTTCATGGTAGTGGAATTACGCTCAAGGTACGTCTCGGGTAATTTGACCCAGGCGATTAATCCAATTGGTATTGCAAGAAAATACAGAACAAAAGGCATTTGCCATGCAATAGCGCCTAGTAAACCGGATGCTACTGGAATCATTAGCAATGCAACTCGATCAAGTACTACTTTCATACCCTGGGCAGTGGCTTCCTGCTCCCCTTTGAAAGTGTCTCCAATCAGCACTACTACCAGCGGCATAATTCCCGCATACGCAACACCCTGAAGGAACCTTAAGACCAATAAAATTGTGAAAGAGTCAGCTAAAACAATCAGTCCTCCGGACAATCCATAGAGTAAGAGGCAAGATACCAATATGAATTTGCGACCATAAAAATCACTTAAGAACCCTGCGACGGGCGCTAGAAACACTGCAGGAAGAGCGAAGGAGCTTAATACCCAGCCGATGTGCTCTTCTGGGACTTTTAGTGCATCTACAATCACGGGAAGAATTGGGTACACCAGGCTTGCACCCATAATCATAAGCATTGAGGACCCAAAAATTGCCTGCAGGCTCCCATTTCTATGAAGGTTTAATGACTTTATTTCAACTAATGCTTTCATCACGCTGCCATAGTACCTCAATTGAACGCCTAGAACTCAATTGGTAATTTTATATTTGAATGATGATTGCGATAACTAGTAGTATTGTTGCGTTGAGAGAAAAGTAGTTGAATGATGCTCAAATCTTCAATTCAAGGAGCAAATATGAAAGTAATCTTGCAATTCGAAACAAGTAAGGGCTATGAACATTGGAAAAGTGTTTTTGATGCTCATGAAGCGGATAGGAATGAATGGGGAATTACAAAAGTGTTTTCCGGCGTACAGGCCGATAACCCAGAAATAGTACACGTTTGTATGAACGTTGAATCAGCGGAAAAAATGAAAGAATTCATGACGAAACCAGAAGTGGTGGCTATTAGAGAAGAAGCTGGTATAAAAATGGAAACACAGGTGATGAAAGTAGTGCTGGATTCCTAGGAAGCATCGCTTTCGCTATTACTAAAGGCGTAAAATTATGGAAACTTTCCTAACTCTAGCAGGGGCTTTTGCAGTAGGCCTGATTCTGTCAAAGATCTTCCGGTCCATGCGTAAGCGCTAAAGTCTCGAGTAGCTAAGAAAACTGAACTGCGATTAAATTTCTTTTTTGGGAAGAAACTATTTTTTTACGCTTTTTAGAATCGTATATAAGCAAGCGATAACGTTGCTGAGGGTGTATGTAAATGAAAGAAGTAACGATTATTGATGGAGGCACCGGAACGGAAATTTCCAGGCGCGGAGTCCCGATATATCCTGCACTTTCATGGTCGGCAAATGCCAATATAGCCTTTCCAGGCCTGGTAAGGGATATACACGCAGACTACATTCGTGCTGGCGCGAAAATCATCACTACCAATACTTTCTCAACTAGCAGAGCCACTTTAGCAATAGACGGGTTAGACACCCAGACTGCAGAGATAAACCAACTTTCCGTAAAACTAGCAATGGAAGCAAGGGAACTCTGTAGTGCGCAAAATACTGTTCTGATTGCAGGTTCTATTTCTGCATTCGAACCCAAGGGACACCCAGAGATTCTTCCTTCATATAGAGATGCCCTTGATGATTACCAAGAGCAAGTACAACTACTAATTGATGCTGGAGTCGACTTAATTTTCATGGAAATGTTCACACGTACCTTGGATTTAAAAGCCGCGATTAAGGCACTGAACCCAACAGAGATCCCCGTATGGGTTGGTTTGTCCTGCGAGGACTTCGGGGGTCACTTATATTTAGGACTGGCTGGTAGGCATGCAAGCGAAACAATAGAAGACGCAGTTCATGCAACTTTGTCTCCTAATGTAGAAGCTTATTGCATAATGCATTCACCGCCAGAAATTACGGCAGATGCTCTGAAAGAGCTAAGAAATTGCACTGACTTGCCTTTAGGTGCCTATTCCCATGGAGGAGACCCGTCAACCAATCAAACCGACCATGCGGGTACTGACCCTCAGAAATACCTGGAATATTCACGTGATTGGATTGCTTCAGGGGCTACTATCCTCGGAGGTTGCTGTGGAATTACCCCTGAGCATATCCGAATTCTTTCAAGTAACTATGCGTAACTAACCTTTGATTGCTTGGCTAGAGTTTTATCCTTAAACTGAATTTCCCATAATAATGGTGGGAAATTCAAGGACTCCAGCTGCCTCCATCATAGGTTTCATCTCAGGGTTATTCAGCATTGCATTTGCCTGCTCTAAGCTTGTCCAAGTATTGATCACAGTAACCTGATTACCGTCATCTCCGCCTCTAATCACGGTTGCAGAAAGCTCACCTGCCGCTTGCCTCATTTCAAGACCGCTATCAAAAGCAGCCTTCCAGCTATCAAAATCCTTAACGGGGTGCGTTGCAATAGTATATGCAGTCATTCTATTCTCCTTAATTCACGAGGTAGTAGAAGCTCTTCAGATTTATCAAACCCACACCTTCTCCCATCATTACCCAGCTCTCTCAAAATATCCTGCACAGCTCA
>JAKUPZ010000030.1 GCA_022449765.1 Dehalococcoidia bacterium
GAGATTCTGGATCTTTTTGAGAGGCTAAGGATTGAGTCGGCTGCCGCTGGCGGAGCGTTTCACGCCTTATTGGGCAACCACGAACTCATGAATGCGCGTCTTGACTTACGCTATGTCACTGACGGTGGTTATACCGATTTTGTGGACGTCGTGGAGTACGATGCTAGTGACTCCGTTCAAGTTTGGGACCGCTCATCTGCAAGCTTTAGATCTTCCACCCTTGCGGAATTTGAACCGTATCAGCGTGCCCGCGTGGCCGCACTCATGCCTGGTGGCCCTTACGCAAACCTACTGGCTGAGCGACAGGTGATTCTCCAAATCGGAGAAAACGTGTTTGTTCATGGAGGTGTACTCCCAGAACATGTTGCGTACGGTATCGACGAGATTAACAGTGCAGCACAAGCATGGCTCCGAGGAGAATCCGATCTTCCCTCAGTGTTGTCGGGTTCGAGTAGTCCTCAGTGGACCCGATTGTACTCTGATGATCCTGATTCTTCGGCGTGCTCAGTTCTCGAAGAGGCATTAGATGCGTTAGGGGCCAAAAGAATCGTTGTGGGGCATACGATCCAAGAGTTGGGGATTGCCAGCGCATGCGGAGGGCAAGCTTGGCGCGTCGACATAGGTATGGCCCAGTATTACGCTTCGAGGACTGAGTACGGGGGTTCGGTAGCGGTCCTTGAAATCGTTGGCGACTCAGTCCGGGTGCTCGAGGATGGTGGTTGACTGAAGTGAACTATACCAGGAGAAAAATGACTTCTATAAAATCGATATTTAGTAGGCTGGGCAAATTCCTTGAGAAAGCTAGAATGGTCCTGCTCAATCTGGGGACTGCATTAGTATTAATCTTTATTACGATAGCAATCGTAGGGATTTTTCCTACCTCAAAAAAAGTTGATCCCGCAGGCAAGGTTTTAATTTTCAACCCAGAAGGCATAGTTGTTGACCAAGAAGCATTTAATTTAGCTGACGGTTTTCTTAGCCTTTTTAGTGAAAATGCAAACCAAATTCAAATTAGAGATTTATTGGAAGTGATTGAAAATATAAAAGCGGATGAAGCAATTTCGGCCGTTCTCTTAGATTTTAGTAATACTGACTTTGCTGGCCCCACTACCCTACTGACTGTCACCGATGCAATCCATTCTCTAACTGGAACTGGCAAAGAAATCATAGTGCATCAAGATAGGATGTTTACCTCTGATTTTATGCTATCAGCTGCAGGTGATGAGATATGGGTGCATCAATCGGGTGCTTTTAATATCTCTGGTCTTGGTGGATATAGAAATTACAACAAAAGATTATTAGAAAATCTAAAACTGACTATTCATAATTATGCTCAAGGCGACTTTAAATCTGCTGTAGAAGGAAATACTAGAGATTCAATGTCTGAAAATGACAGATTACAGCAAACTGAGATGCTAGATCCTATTTGGACAGCGATGAAGGAGAAAATGGCTTACAGAGAGAATGTTCAGCCACTCGATATCCAATACTTTGCAGATAATTATTTCTCCTATCTCCCTGAGGCTGCATTTACAAATATCAAAGCAGCGACTGATTTCAATCTTATTGATGGGACAAAATCATTTCCCGAATTTAGGAATCATATGATAGAAAAGTTCGGTGAAAATGAGGACGGCGATTCATTTAATAGTATTTCACTCAGTGCCTACATGAGCACCTTAGATAAGCCCCAAGATGATGCAGAAGAAAATGTTGTTGTGATAACTGCTGAAGGAGCTATTTCAGAAGAGGCTCTTTCACCTGGAGTAGTAGGTTCAGATGAACTAGTAGACATAATTCAAGATGCTCATCAGTCTGAAGAAACCAAAGCAATTGTTCTGAGAGTTAATAGTCCTGGTGGATCAATCATTGCAAGTGAAATGATTGCCGATGAACTCATGGAAGCTAAAAGGAAAGGCATTCCAATAGTTGTATCTATGGGTGACTACGCAGCATCTGGTGGAGTCTATATTGCAACTCCTGCTGACTATATTTTTTCAGAACCAACCACAATCACAGGATCTATTGGAGTTGCGATTACTATTCCTACTGCTGAGGATGCCTTCGATTATGTTGGAATCGATTTTGATGGTGTTGTCACCTCAAAATATGCTGGTTGGGATGTAAATCTACCAATCGATGAAGATCTGGATGCGAAATTTGCAGAATGGGGAAATGATGCCTATGACAAGTTTATTACTCTTGTAGCATCCTCTAGAAACAAAACATTTGATGAAATTAAAGCAATTGCTGGTGGCAGAGTTTGGATTGGTACCAAAGCATTAGAATTGGGATTGGTTGATGAAATTGGTGACATCAAAGACGCTACTCAAAAAGCTGCTGAAATTGCAGAATTAGAAACCTATAAAGTTGTATATGCAGGGCAAGAAATGTCTGCAGAGGACCTATTTTTTCAAGAGCTACAGAAAATATTTGATATAGGCATAAAAAATACTGAGGCTTATGTATTTTCTAAGAAATTTATAGAATTTTTTGATACGGTTATGGAAGACGCCAAGCTCAATGCATCTTACACATGCACAGAATGCTTAATTGAAATCGATTAGTTAATCCTGGGTATTCATTTTCTGGCAGAGTTTCCCTAAATGTGCCTCTTGCTTTGTGTGCTTTATAACCAGTATTTAGTGGAACCAATTTAAACATTAGTTAAGGTGATCAATGATATCTCGAAGAAAGTTCCTAAGCTCAACAGCTGCTATATCCGTAGCATTTCCAGCTCTTCGATGCACTTCTCTTGATACGAGTGCTACAAATGTACAATCCGGATCTGGGTCCAGGTTTGGCCCGTTGCTTAAAGACCCTGAAGGTATAATTGCACTCCCCGAAGGTTTCAGCTACAAAATTATTTCTCGTCACGGCGAAAAAATGAGCGATGGATTTTTCGTGCCATCCAAACATGACGGCATGGGTACCCTGTCGGGTCCTAATGGCTTAACAGTTTTAATAAGGAACCACGAAGTCGTTCGTCATAGGCCAGAGGACGGTCCCTTTGGTCATGACCTTGAACTGCTAAGTCAAATAGATCAATCCCTCCTATACGATGCAGGTACGGGTGGAGTTCCTCCAATGGGTGGAACTACTACCCTGCTCTACGATACAAAGAATAAAGGCCTAGTGTCTCACCACCTAAGCCTAGCTGGAACCATACAAAACTGTGCTGGAGGGGTTACTCCTTGGGGGTCTTGGATTAGCTGTGAAGAGATCGTGAATGAACCCGGAGAAGGACGAGCTAAAGAACACGGCTATAACTTTGAAGTGCCTTCAGACTTGAACAATCCCTTAGTTCGACCCGAACCACTCAAGGCTATGGGTAGATTTAAACACGAGGCTATTGCAGTACATCCGGGTAGTGGAGTGGTATATCAGACTGAAGACCTTAACGATGGTCTGCTTTATCGTTTTATCCCCAATATCCCAAGCCAATTAAATCAAGGAGGACGACTTGAAGCTTTGTCAATCAGAGGGAACCCGAGCCTAGACATTCGCAATTTCAACGGGAAAAACATAGAGAAAGGAGAAGTACTGGAGGTGGACTGGATTGAGTTGGATGATGTTGAATCTCCAGATGATGATCTTAGGCATAGAGGGTTCGATGCTGGTGCAGCTCGTTTCGCACATGGAGAAGGGATCTTCTACGGAGAGATGAATGGTACGGAAGAAGTGTACATCGCATGTACAGAGGGTGGAGAAGCTAGACTTGGTCAAATTTGGAAATATCGGCCTAGCAGCGCTGAAGGCACTCCGCAAGAAAAAAATAGCCCGGCTACATTGGAGCTTTTTGTAGAAGCTGATTCTGGAACCATTTTAGAAAACGGAGATAATTTAACCGTATCGCCGTGGGGAGATCTAATAGTCTGTGAAGATGGGACTGGAGATGACTATCTTCTGGGTATAACTCCTGCTGGAGAAGTTTACAAACTAGCGAGAAATCTCAATGGTAACGGAGAATTTGCTGGGGCCTGTTTCTCTCCTGATGGTTCGACGTTCTTCGTCAATATGCAAGTCGATGGATGGACTCTAGCTATAAATGGTCCTTGGTAGGAAGGTAGTTACTCCTAGCAGTGTTACTCCGAGTGATGTTGCTGCCATAAGAGATGCTAAGAGGCCCGCTCATCCTTCACAGAATTCGCGGGCCTCTTTTACCTTCGGCGATACCGATCAGCTTACTTCCCTAGGACAAGCTTTGAACGACCGCTCTCGTCTCCGCATCATCTAAAACGGGGGTAACTTCGATATCACAGACGTGATTCCAGTTCAAAAGGAAGGCAGTCACCGTATCCATGGAGTCGGCTTCTACAATCGCTACTCCTGTCCCAGACACTGGTTCGTGCCACCTACCAATTTGTGTCATAGACGGACCCCTTTGGGCCGCGTCATCCTCAGGTGTCATTGAGCCAAAGGTTTGAAGCACTTCGTGTCGCTTGTCTTCGTGTACTGTCCAGTTGATCATGAACTTCATATTGTTGCTCCTCTTCTCTATTTTGCACTATAACGACTGGCAATTATTGATGATTAACGGTTTGCACTGAAAGATAACTCATTATTTCTGTTCAATATGAACCGTTCGATTTC
>JAKUPZ010000031.1 GCA_022449765.1 Dehalococcoidia bacterium
ATTATTTTAGCTGTCATCACTGCAATTGAGGTTGGCGTTTTCTACCTAGAGTTAAGCTCCTTGGCAATGACGCTAATCCTATTGGGTCTCTCTGCTGCCAAGTTTTACCTCGTAGTCATGTACTTCATGCATCTCAAATTCGATGACAATCGCTTTTTAATGATATTCGTGGCACCTATGGTGATTATGGTAAGCATCATGTTTGTGTTACTAGCGGTGTTCTTAAAGTTTGCTGATTAACTACAAATTGACTACTGCTCTTCACTCTGAATCAGGTACCTAACCCTATGGACTCCTCACTATGGCTTAAATGGAGTACTGACCCTGTCATCTTAATCGGGGTGCCAGTGGCAGGAATTTTATATGCAAGGGGCCTACAAACTCTCAAGGAAACCTCAAGATCTCATCATTTTGGTCGAATAGCCTGCTTCTACGTAGGCCTATCATTATTATTCATAGCACTTGTAAGTCCTCTTGATTATCTTTCAAGCCAATTGTTCCTTGCTCACATGACTCAACATATGATCTTGATTTTCTTTGCAGTACCTGCAATTCAAATAGGAGCTCCGCTCATTCCGATTTTAAGAGGAACGCCTAAATCACTTAGGAAAAATGTGCTAACTCCAATAATTACGTCTCTTTCTATCAGATATTTATTGCGTTTAATCTTCAAACCGCTGATTGCCTGGCCATTCTTCATAGGATCGTTAGCAATCTGGCATTTCCCTTTTGCCTTCGAAGCTGCGATTGAAAGCGACCTCATACATTTTTTTGAACATTTTGTATTCGTAGCAGGTGCGTATGCATGGTGGTGGAACATAATTGACCCATTCCCTTTAAGGTCTAATCTTTCCAAATTAGCCAAGGTCGCCTATGTGTTTATCACTATCGTTCCTGGTTTTGTATTGGGTTCGTTCCTCACTTTCGCGCCTGCAGCATGGTACGAAACTTATAACGCAACCACACTCGCCTATGGCGTCAGCGCACTTGAAGACCAGCAGATCGGAGGATTGATCATGTGGATACCTGGTTCTTTTGTAATAGCCACGGCATTGCTCCTAGCACTGCGTTCAGCTGTACGTGCAGAAACTATTCAACAGCTTCAAAAAGAAGCTGTTGGCAAATAATTCTCTCTTTAACCTAGGCTGCAGAAAGGCTGTAGACCAGTGCAAGTGAACCCACGTAGGCAGGCGGGATAGCAAAAGTCACATACCTCAGCCAACTCATCGCCTGAACCTTAAAGCTCATTACTATCAAAAACCCTGTTGCCATAAATGCTATCGCTGATCCCGCTGCAACGAAATGAGAATTATCCATTTCTTGAAGTATCGGACCACCTGTATAAAAGAAACCCGCAATAGGAATAACAAATAAGTTAAATGCACAACTTCCGTAAATATTACCTATCACCAATGCATACGATTTGCGGAGTGCTGCTGCCACAGTTACTGACGCTTCAGGAAGAGTGGTGACTATGGAGACTAGTAATACCCCTATAAAACTACGCCCCAACCCAGTAGCCTCAGCAATCCCGTCTGCGCTCAAGGCAAGAACAGGTGCAGCCGCAAGAACTGCAAGACCTGCAAGACCAAAGCCAATCCAAGCAGGCCGTTGGTTCGCCCAGGAAGTATCAACATCTGATTCTTCCTCTACTTTGTCACTTCCCGCATCGTAAACAAGCTTCATCCCCAAAAAGTAAGCTGCCGCAATAACTAACGCGCCGACGCTTGTAGGACCTAAGCCCCAGTCGCCCAAAGCACCAAAAATTACAGAAATAACCCCGATACCAATTGCAACTACAATCAGGGTCTGAGTATCTTTGGTTTGGTTCCCAAAAATGTTTCCAATCCCAAATGCTATAGCGACAAGTGATATGGTAAAAATATTAATCATATCGGCGCCATAGACATTACCTAATGCAAGTCCAGGAGCCGGTGGATCTACAAAAACAACCGCTGAAATATTTGTGATCAATTCGGGTAAAGAAGTTGCAACGCTTACGAGAATAGTCCCAACCCATAGTGCACCCCATCCTGTTAGTACGGCCAAATCATCACCGTACTTAGCAAGCGCAATCCCTGCGAGCACAACAACCAAAGCGCTAGCTAAAAAGGAAGGAATGGCAATTATTAAGCTATCCATACTATATTTACCTTTATTGTTAGAGTGGACTTAATACAAGCATGAATAGTGTAGCCACGTTTAAATCCGCGAGGTATGATACCCGAACTCCACCCAAAAATTCAGGTGAAACATGGCAGATATTAACGCATTATCACAAATCGCAGGCTCTCTCGTAGTTCCTTCTAAGGGAATACTAGCAGCTGATGAAAGCTCAGGGACCATTAAACGCCGTTTTGACAGTATCGGAGTGGATAGTACCGAAACAAATCGACGAGATTACCGAGAAATGCTTTTTCGGGCTGAAGGTATAGAAAACTACATCAGTGGGATTATTCTTTACGATGAGACTTTACGGCAATCAGGAGCCGATGGAACTGCACTGGTAGATGTACTCCAAAGTAAAGGGATCGTACCTGGCATTAAAGTCGATACTGGAGCAATGCCATTAGCAGGATTCCCGGGAGAATTAGTTACTGAAGGCCTCGATGGCCTCCGAGGTCGACTCGAAGAGTATTATCAAATAGGCGCCCGTTTCGCTAAATGGCGCGCCGTCATCACAATAGGGAATGGAATACCTTCATACACCTGTATCGAAGCCAATGCCCATGGATTAGCTAGGTACGCTTCTTTGAGTCAAGAGGCAGGCTTGGTACCCATTGTTGAACCAGAGGTTCTAATTGATGGAGATCACACTATCGATGTTGATCAAAATATCACTATCAAAACCCTAATAAAGGTTTACGAAATGCTGAATCTTTACGAAGTATCACTAGAAGGTACGCTCCTCAAACCAAATATGGTTACTTCCGGATCAAGTTCCTCTAGCCGGGCGCCTGCTACTGAAGTCGCTTCCAAAACAGTAGAGGCTTTCCGAAAATCCGTTCCTTCAACGGTACCTGGAATCGTTTTCCTTTCTGGAGGACAACCAGATGATGAAGCAACCTTAAATATGAATGAAATTGCACTATTCGGTCAAAATAACGATGCCCCGTGGGAATTAAGCTACTCATTTGGTCGTGGCCTACAGGCGCTGCCTCTAAATACTTGGCTTGGTGTAAAAGAAAATGTACCTGCGGCTCAAAAAGCATTTATCCAACGGTGCATACTTACTAGTGCAGCTCGCCAAGGTAAATACTCTGCGCAAATGGAAGATGAACTAGCTAAAGCTAACTAAATGTAAGGCTGATCTGCTGCTCTACATACCTTGCTTTTTCCCGAGCCTCTACTATTGAGTCACCACATGCAAGAGCCACTCCAAGTCTTCTATGCCCCTTAATCTCGGGTTTCCCAAATAATCTCACATTAGTATCTGCGAGACTCAATGCTGAATCAATTCTCCCGTAGCTGATTGCGGAAGAAGTACCTTCCCCCAAAATAGCACATGATGCCGACGGTCCGAATTGATTAATGCTTGGTATTGGTAATCCCAAAATAGCGCGTACATGAAGTGCGAATTCAGAGAGGTTTTGAGAAATCAAGGTAACCATGCCCGTGTCATGGGGGCGTGGTGACACTTCACTAAAGAAAACATCCTCACCTTTTATAAATAGTTCTACCCCAAACACTCCATAACCTCCAAGCTCGTCAGTTATGATTTTTGCAATTCCTTTGGCCTTCATTAAAATTTCGTCGTCCATAGGATGAGGCTGCCATGACTCTCGATAATCGCCATCTATTTGGAGGTGACCGATAGGATCACAAAATGCAGTTCCTTGCGAATGCCTAATCGTTAATAGCGTTATTTCATAATCAAACGATATAAACCCCTCAACAATAACGCGAGGTGCGTCTCCTCTTGCGTTGTTTATAGCGTATTCCCAGGCATTCTGCGCCTCAGATTTAGAATTAATTAAGCTTTGTCCTCGTCCGGAGGAACTCATAACAGGCTTTACGATTGCCGGTAGTCCAATTTGGTCCAAAGCCTCAAGTACGTCATTATGGCTTGCTGCAAATTTATATGGTGAAGTAGGTAAGCCTAAATTAGTTGCAGCTAATTCTCTAATACCCTGCCGATCCATGGTTAATTTCGTGGCACGCGCTGTGGGTATAACATTCCAGCCTTCTTTTTCTAATCGGATCAAAGCGTCAGTATTAATTGCTTCTATTTCTGGAACTATTAAATGTGGCTTCTCTTTTTCTACAATTGATCGAATAGATTCTCCGTCAAGCATGGAAATCACATGGCTCCTATGTGCAATTTGCATTGCAGGAGCATTCTTGTATCGATCGACTGCAACAATTTCAACGCCTAAGCGTTGTGCCTCAATGGCCACTTCTTTCCCAAGTTCCCCAGAACCTAATAGCCATAGCTTCGTAGAATTACTGGTTAAGGGAGTCCCTATAGAAATCATGTGACTAATCAAACCTAATCTTGTCTA
>JAKUPZ010000032.1 GCA_022449765.1 Dehalococcoidia bacterium
ATACCTGAAGAAAATGGTCTCCGGTGCATGTACCACGGGTGGATGATGGACGAGACCGGCCAGTGCGTAGAGCAACCGTTTGAGGAAACTGTCCGACCTGATGGCAGATTCAAAGAGAAAGTCAAAATCGCTGGATACCCAGTTCAGGTACTCGCGGGCATGATTTTTGCTTATATGGGGCCACAGCCCGCACCGTTGTTGCCCAATTGGGAACCATTTACTTGGGAAGACGGCTGGAGTGAAGTAGCACTCGCAAAACTTCCATGCAACTGGTTGCAATGCATGGAAAACTCTATGGATCCTGTACATCTTGAATGGCTGCATGGTTATTGGGGAGTACGGCAACAGCATGAAAAGGCCGTTAAGCTTGGTTTAGCCAAGGCTGATGAGTTTGGTATTTTGCCTAAAAAACACCAAAAAATAGGATTTGACGTTTTTGAATACGGCATCGTGAAAAGAAGAATTACTGAAGGTATTGATGAATCGCACGGAGATTGGGCGGTAGGCCATCCAGTCATGTTCCCTCAAATTTTATTTGTAGGAAGCGCTGTCAGATGCTCTATGCAATTCAGAACTCCTGTAGACGATGAAAATACTTTGCATGTTACGTGGTTTTTTTATCGTGCAGCTCCTGGCCAGAACGTAGAAAAGCAAAAAAGCATTCCATATTTTGATGTTCCTCTTGTTGATAAGGATGGCCAACTGATCGAGGATCTTGTTAATCATCAAGACTTTGTAGCTTGGGTTACCCAAGGAGGCATAGCTCCAAGGCATAGAGAGCATTTAGGAGAATCAGACCGAGGTATCATCTTATACAGAAAATTACTTTCTGAACAAATGGAAGTTGTCCAAGACGGAGGTGACCCGATGGGGACCGTCAGAGACGAGAATGAAAACGAGTGCATTAGATTGCCGTTAGAGCATTGGCCTTCAATGAATAACCCTGAAAGAATGGCACGATTTGTACCATCTCAGGCAGGTCAAACAGATCAACATGTAAAGGCGATTGAGGCATTCTTGAGGCCATGGGCTGAAGTTCCACCGTGGGAAGAAACTGTAGCTAAATAAATTCATACTCCGCAGAATATCGGGGTATGGTTTATAGTGCAGATAATGCCATTTTCATTTTTTAGAAGCCCAGCATCACGAGGCCTGGTCAATTTATACACGGGTACGTTTCTATCAGGGATGGGGTGGTCGATGGTTTTCCCTGGCATAGCGATAATGCCAAGCTTCTTTGATGTTTCAATCGGTGCAGCAGCACAAGTGGTTACTCTTTATGGCATTGGTCGCTTTGCAGCTATGCCCGTAGCTGGGCAGATTATCGATAGAGCGGGTTCTAGGGCAAGTTTGATTGCAGGCACTATTTTGATAGCCTCAGGGGCTGCTATGGCCTGTATCGTACCTTGGTTTCTGCTAGTACTAGTTGCTTCTTTTGTTATTGGTTCAGGAGATGGACTTTGGGCCATGGGGCGTGAAGTTTCAGGGGTGGATTTGGTCAAATTAGACCAAAGAGGTCGGGTTTTATCAGGTTTTCATGGTATGCATTCTGGAGGGTTTGCAGTAGGGCCATTGCTTGGTGGAATCTTGATAGAGCTGGCAAATTTGAGAGTAATGTTCGCAGCCTATGCTTTATTATCTGTATTAGCGGTAATACTTGCTGTTTTTTCACATAATGCGGTAGCTGCAAGGAATTCAAAAGAGCTACAGGCATTGCCAGATAATAAAAGCTCTAAAAATCGCATTCGCCGATTATTGGATTTATATTTGCAAATTGACCCCGGATTGAGGAGTACCTATTTAGTTTTTGTGTTTGCGACTGCGGCAGCGTTTATGTTTCGCCAAACTTTTCAGAGTATTTTACCCCTTTATGCCGAGTCAGAGGCGGGGCTTTCAGCCATAGAGATTGGTACGCTATTTAGTTTTTCAGGAGTACTAATATTGGTGATGATTCTCCCTGTGGGATTTATTTTAGACAAAATAGGTCGGAAGTGGGCAACTGTTCCGAGTACAGGGCTACCTGCAATTGCATTTTTGGCCCTGCCTTTTACAGATTCGTTTCAGATGATGTTGGTTTTAGTGGGTCTTATGGGAGTCGCCAACGGCCTATCCCTTGGTTCACTAGCAGCGTCTACGTATGATGTTGTCCCTGAATCTGCCCGAGGGCGGTTACAAGCAGCAAGGAGAATGGCTGCAGAAGTAGGTGGTGTAGGGGCACCTTTAGTTGGAGGGATCCTGATGAATTTCAGCGGCCCTGGCACCCCGTTCTTAGTCTATGCGCCCATATTGATCCTCGCTTCGATATTGCTAGCATTTGTTGCTAAGGAGACATTAGTAAAGCGAAAAGAGTAAATTCCTTAAATAAAAGAATAAATTATAATTAGATGGCGCCCCAGACAGGATTCGAACCCGTGGCCTAGCGCTTAGAAGGCGCCCGCTCTATCCGACTGAGCTACTGGGGCATGTACCGAATATATTTGTTTTTTAATTTTGAAGCAAGTGTATATTTCAGATAATCGCCTGAAGGAAAGATTCTAATCTTACATAAAAGAGGAAAAATGTCTTACGAAACTATTGAGCTTGAAATTACTGGTAACCTTGCTGTAGTAACTTTGAACCGGCAGGATAGATTAAATGCTATTAGCAAAGAACTGATCAATGAATTCTCAAATCTTGTAACGTATTTCGAGTCAAACGATCAGATAAGGGTCATTATAATTACGGGGGCAGGGCGAGCATTTTGCGCAGGAGCTGATATTAAGGAAAGAGCTGAGAATTTAAATGACCAAGGCTTGGCACGCACTTCTGCATTAATATCACCTACATTTCGCCGTCTCGAGCGCCTTAACCAAGTGAGCATTGCAGCAATTAATGGAGTGGCTGCCGGAGGGGGCTTAGAGCTTGCAATGGCCTGCGATTTACGGATTGCTAGTGATGTTTCAAAGATGGCGCTTCCAGAATTGACCTTAGGTATCTTACCTGGAGCAGGAGGGACACAGCGCCTGCCACGCTTGATTGGCCCAGCTAGAGCAAAAGAAATGATGCTATTTGGTAAATTCATTGATTCAAATACTGCTCACAATTGGGGCTTAGTAAATGCAGTTGCAGATTCGAATCAATTACTTTCTGAAGCACGCGAATGGGCTAGAATCTTGCTAGATCTCCCTCCATTATCTTTGTCCTCTATAAAAAATGCGGTTAATGTCGCAATGGATGTTGATCTTGATAGCGGTATTCAATACGAGCAACGCTGCTCCGCAATGCTTGCTTTGACTGAAGATAGGCGCGAAGGGCACAGTGCCTTTGTTGAAAAAAGAAAACCAGTATTTAATGGTCGCTAACTAACTAGTTGATAACATTCTTTCTGGCATATTCCATCCAAAGCTCCCTTACTTCTTCGGGTACTTCGGCTTCATCTAGGCTCAGGAATTTCCAATCACCTCTCCCTGCATCACTTATAGTAGGTGAATATCCTTCGTCTTCTTTGGTCCAACTCCTCGGAGGTTGCGGTATAGGTAGAAAATATGGTTTCGTAGGGAAATCGTCAATATAGGACTGAAGAAGTTCATGTATTTCAAGCTCCTTCTCACCTAAATCGTCGTTACACCGCTTATCAAATTCGGGACCAAAAAGCCGTTCACCAGTAGCTCCAGCGTCCCCTACAGTACTCCAAGTAAGTTCATCTCTTTGTACTATTTCACGAATGTTATCAAATTGAATTTTCAAATACCTCTCCACGTGACGGAAGTCACAACTTAGAGTTATCGTGAAGCTTACGTGATCCGCAGCTGCAAAAGATAAGTTTTTCCAGTGAGGCCCAAACGATGAATTTAGTTTTGATAGAGGAAAGGCAGAATCACCGGAATCATAAGACGTAGCAGAAGTTGCCCATATCATTCCTTTGAAATACTTCCTAACTTCCGGGATTAGTCTGTCTATCAACCATTGGGCAAGCTCGACTTGTTCATCGGGCGGTAGATTACCCAGAAATTCGTTCATAGAGAAAATGACTTCTATCTGGGCTTGTATA
>JAKUPZ010000033.1 GCA_022449765.1 Dehalococcoidia bacterium
ATACGGGATACCTGTCCAGCTAGCTCGGTCGAAGTAATTAAATTAAGATCTGGTGCACCCAGAATAACTGCACTTGCTACTGAACCTCCAAGAATTCCAATATCAAAGCCTAAATCAGATGCAATGCGTGACGATATTGGATCAAATACTGACGCAGGTTGTATGCAACTGTCACTTGCTAGATATTCGCGTAGTTTTTTTCTTTTCTCAGAATTATTCATAGAAGCCTCAACCATATATCAACGAATTTCTACTTAAATCTATACAATTTTTCAAGAACCTGCTGATATTAAAACACTAGATTAAGGTATCCTTTGCTGATGCGTATAGTTCCTCCTGTTCGTGGTCTACCAAAATTATGGCCTTCAAAATTTTTCTATGGTTGGGCCATTGTCTATGCAAGTTTTTTGATATCTATTGCTCAAGTACCAATGTATGGTCCGGTTTTTTCTGTTTTTGTAAAGCCGATTGAAGACGAGCTAGGTTGGTCACGTTCAACTATCACTATTGCCTTCACTTTTGGAAGTATTGGTGGCTCTTTGCTTTCGGCAGTCATAGGCAGTGTTTTAGATAAGTATGGTGCTCGAACAGTAACAGTTATTGCAGGTATTACAGTGGCTAGTGCTCTTTTTGGAATTGCAACGATGTCTGAACCATGGCATTTTTGGATTGCTTACGGCATTGCGAGATCTGCTGCCCTAGCCGGAGTTAGCTTAGGTACGTCTGTCGCTATAGCTAATTGGTTTATTAAAAATAGAGGGCGGGCCACTGCTATTCGAGCAATGGGCCAGCGTGGAGGGCAGGCTATAGTTCCTATTCTGATAATGCCGGTGCTGCTAATTCTCGGATGGAGGGAATCATTTGCAGTACTTGCTGTAATTGCACTACTTTTCATTACATTGCCTGCATTTTTTTTCATCCGGAGAAGACCTGAAGATTATGGAATGGTGCCTGATGGAATAAGGATAAATTCCGTAGATAAGAATGAATCAATTGACCATGAAATCTCATGGGATTTGAAGCAAGTGCGAAAGACTCGGACCCTATGGATGATAACGATTGGTATGTCTGCAGGTATTGCAGCTCAGATCGCAATTAATGTTCATGCGGTAGCTAATTTTCAGGATCAGGGAATGTCCGAAGGTCTTTCAATCACTATAGCCAGTATGTTTACAGGCGTTGCAGCAGTTTCAATGATGGGATGGGGATTTTTACTTGATCATTTACATGTTAGGCATGTAAGTATGATTTCGATGGGATTGTTCATCGTCTCGATGTTTATATTGCTATTCGCAGAATCCTATGTTTTGGCGACTCTGTTTGCTATCACCTTTGGGGTAGCCACAGGAGGTTGGACTGTATCTCAGATGGTAATGATTCCTAATTATTTTGGAAGAATGCACGCTGGTTCAATCAAAGGTTTTATTTCTCCGGTTGAAGGCATAATTGGCATAAGCGGACCACTAATCGCTGCGTTTTTATTTGATCAATACGGCAGTTATGACTTAGCGTTCATTGGCGCAGCGGGCGCATTTTTTATCGGGTTGATTACATTTTATTTTGCGAAACCACTCGATCCAAGCAAAGCTGTTAGAGTGTGCCTTGATGAGCACAGATAAAATTCAAAAACTCCCAAGGCTTTGGCCATTCAAAAAAACATTTTATGGTTGGGGTATCGTAGCTGCTTCAGTACTTGTATCTGCGGCTCAGGTTCCAATGTATGGTCCTGTGCTTTCAGTATTTGTTGTTCCATTAAATGAGGACATGGGTTGGACATTTACAGAGATATCGATTGCCTTTACAGCCGGTAGCTTGTTTGGCTCTTTGGTGTCCGCAATTGTCGGACGCCAGCTTGATCGATACGGAGCAAGAGCCTCGGTCGTTGTTGCTGGAATGATAATGACCGGTTGTTTGATTGGATTAGCTTTAATGCAAGAAGTCTGGCAATTCTGGGGATTTTTCGGTCTAGGCAGAACTGCGGCCCTTGCCGGTATTAATCTTGGTACTTCAGTCGCAGTAGGTAATTGGTTCATAAAAAAACGAGGAAGAGCAGTATCGTTTCTCGGCATTGGTTTACGAGCAGGCCAGGCTCTGTACCCAATGATAATTATTACTCCAATAATAGTCGCGTATTCATGGCGTCATGCCTATGCTTTTTTGGCTCTTACCACGATAGCTCTTATCGTAATACCTGGCTGGATTTTCTTGAGAAGACGGCCTGAAGATTTTGGTCTAAACCCCGACGGGCAAGAAGACTCAACTTCATTGGAAAAAATTAATGACCAATCTGTTATTCAAGAAACTGAGCATTCCTTCACACTTTTAGAAGCTAGAAGGACAGCAGCATTTTGGTTAATCACTGTGGCTACAATGACTGTAATTTTTGCCCAGACTGCAGTCAATCTTCATGCAGTTTCCAGCGTGATCGACAGGGGGGGAATTGAATCTTCGTTCGCAGGAGTATTTGTTTTTATAATAATGGGGACTGCCGCTGCCTCCGCATATGGTTGGGGCGCTCTGATGGACAAAATTCATGTGCGCTGGGCAACCATTATTGCAACTTTATTCACTGCTGCATCAATGATCGTAATTACGTTCGCAACTAGCATCTGGCTTGCAGTAGCTTTTGCAATTTTGTTTGGACTAGGCACTGGTGGCTGGACAATTGCCCAGACGCTTTTATTTGCAAATTATTTTGGGAGACGGCACTTAGGTGCGATTCGTGGCCTTTCACAAGTAATGTCAGGACCCGTTGGCGCTGCAGGCCCATTGATGGCAGGAATTATCAGGGATCAAACTGATAGTTACACGCTTTCATTTGCTATATTTTTACTTGCGCTAATGGTAGTTTTATTAGCATTATTACTAGCGAGGCCGCCGCAAAAGGCTTAAATTCTTTAAACGAAACCGCGAAGTTTCGCAGTTTCAGTAACTTTTTCAACAGCTATTTCAAATGCAGCTTCTCTGAATGTCAGCCCACTATTTTTTACCTTTTCGGCAACTGAGTTATAGGCAGCTTTCATTCGTAATTTAAGTTCATTGTTGACCTGTTCTTCTTGCCAGCTGAATTGCTGTAAATTCTGCGTCCACTCAAAATAAGATACAGTTACCCCTCCACCATTTACTAAAATGTCAGGTAGAACAGTTATTCCTCTTTCGGCTAATAATTCGTCGGCCTCTGGCGTAGTTGGATGATTTGCGGCTTCAAGAATGACTTTATGTGAAATTGATTTTGCAACGTTTTCGGTAATGACATTTTCAATAGCGGCTGGCACTAATATGTCGGCTTCAATAGAAAAAATATCCTCTGGTAAGCATTTTTCACCTCCGGTGAAACCTGCTACTGTACCATTAATTTTTGCATAATCCCAAAGGGCGTTAATGTCGAGACCGTCGTATGAAACAACTCCTCCTAGATGGTCTGCTACTGCAATTACTGGTATTCCATTAGCGGAGGCCAGAGCGGAAAACCATGAACCAACATTCCCAAATCCTTGGACTACAGTTCTTGCTTTTTGGGGATTAATCTTTATGTCATTCAAAAATTCTTGAAGGACGAAAAGAGCTCCACGACCTGTTGCTGCATCTCTCCCCACAGATCCACCAAGTTCAATTGGCTTTCCAGTAACAATAGCCGGGTTATACCCGTTTGATTGTCCATATTCATCCATAATCCAAGCCATGGTTTGAGAATTTGTTCCTAGATCAGGTGCTGGTATATCTCTATTTTCTCCAATATATTTAAACATTGTAGAAGCATATCCTTTACTAATTCTTTCTAATTCATCTTGTGAAAAATCATTTGGATTTATTTTAATACCACCTTT
>JAKUPZ010000034.1 GCA_022449765.1 Dehalococcoidia bacterium
AAGCATCAAAAAAAGAATCAGTGTATGAATTCACTTATTGGCACAACTACCTTTTCAATCCAAATTTATCACCCGAGGTAAAAATACTTCATTTTAAGCCGGACTGGTCTGAAACTTTTTCTGAACCAACGCCTATTTAAGGTACATTCTTTTTTACTTACAGTCTCAGTTCAGAATTTTCCGTAGCTATCTTCAAGAGTCACCATTGGGTGGCGCTGTGACATCTGGAACTTAATTAAAAGTTCGCGTGCAATCATATCTCTGTCCTGCTGATTGTCTGGAAGATTAATGTCTTCAGGGACTGTAACCCAGCCGTTAATATTTCTGTCAAATACTGCAGGACGGTCCTCCTCATATCCCATATGTACATCCTCCAACCAGTTCAAATCATTCCATTGCATGACTTCAAGGTACTTTTTAAGAAATGGAGTCAACCGATCATAATCAGGCACAAGGTTTACATCGTAGCGATAGCCAATATGCTGACCTATCTCTTTTTCGCGCTCAGTCCCCAAGTCCTCCGGAATAAGTTCGTCTTTGTTACTCATGTCTTTAAAATCAAATTTGAGTTATGGAATAATTTTTTTGCCTATTTTGACAAAAAGGGTAATTTTAAATTTAATAACGATGCATGTCAGGTCTGCCAACAGTATGCTGGGAGCCTGCCAGTGGTACTTGAGCTAGTGCTGACGCTTCCATAGTCAGTGCAGCAAGATCCTCAGGTTCAAGTGAATGAACATTTGTTTTACCACAGGCTCTTGCCATCATTTGACATTCAATTGCAAGGCAATGTAGAAAGTTGTATACACGTTCTGCAGCCTTATCAGGATCGAGTCTCTTACGCAGCTCAGGATCCTGGGTTGCAACTCCTACAGGACAACGTCCAGTGTGACAATGATAGCAATATCCTGCTTCTACACCCATTTCTTTTTCGTAGTCTGCTTCAGGAATATCTTTATTGCAGTTTAAAGCCATCATTGCGGAATGACCTATTGCCACTGCATCTGCCCCAAGAGCAAGCGCTTTAGCTACATCTGCACCATTTCGGATTCCACCTGCATAAACTAAGGAGATCTCCCCAGTTTTACCTAAATCATCAAATGCCTTTCGAGCCTGAGTGATTGCTGCAATACCCGGTACACCTGTTTCTTCTGTAGCCAGATGTGGTCCAGCCCCCGTTCCACCTTCCATTCCATCGATATAAATGCTGTCAGGATTTGTTTTCAATGCCATACGTACATCATCATATACACGTGCTGCTCCAAGCTTAAGTTGAATTGGAATCTGGTGATCGGTCGCCTCACGAATTTCCTGGATCTTAAGTGCAAGATCATCAGGACCAAGCCAGTCTGGATGACGTGCTGGTGACCTTTGATCAATACCAGCAGGTAATGAACGCATTTCTGCGACCTGATCGGTTACTTTCTGCCCCATCAAGTGTCCTCCCAATCCTACTTTACATCCTTGCCCAATAAAAAATTCACATGCATCAGCAAGACGCAAGTGATGAGGATTGAAACCGTAACGTGACTGAATACACTGATACAGCCATTTGGATGAATATCGACGCTCATCTGGAATCATTCCTCCTTCTCCGGAACATGTTGCGGTGCCTGCCATAGTAGCGCCCCGAGCCAGTGCCGTTTTTGCTTCATAACTCAATGCTCCAAAGCTCATGCCTGTAATATAGATAGGAATATCCAGCTCCAGCGGTCGTTTTGCCTTTGGGCCAATTATAGTTTTAGTCAAACATTTTTCACGATATCCCTCTATCACAAATCTTGTCAACGTACCTGGCAAAAAGGTCAGATCATCCCAAGTAGGGATATTTTTGAAAAGGGAAAAGCCGCGCATTCTGTATCTTCCCAATTCAGCTTTGATGTGAATGTCGTCAATTACCTCGGGTTTAAATATAAAACTCTTTCCAAGGTGAGATTTACTTCTTGTCATAATAATTTCTCAATAAAATGAGCTTCAGAGCACAATTTTTTTCTCCGTCGGCTCAAGGTTATCGTAATTCCACAGCTGCTTGCCAGCTACAATTTTCTGCAAATTTTCAGCTCCATTTGGGGCTTTGAGTCCATATAATGTCAGTTTGTTTTCTATCCAAGATGCTTCAAGTTCAGTCATTTCTCCAAGCACTGCATCTACGCCCAATGAATTTATATTTCCACCAACGTATATTGTTCCATCATACATTGAATCACCTAAATTAGGTCCAGCATCTCCAAGGATAATCATACGACCGCGCTGCATCATGAAACCAGAGAGGGTTCCCGTACGTCCACCAACAATAATTGTACCGCCTTTCATATCAATTCCAGTACGTGAACCAACATCACCTTTACAAACCAAATCACCACCGCGAATTGCTGCTCCGAAGGTTGAACCCGCATTCTTTTCTACAACAATTGTTCCTGCCATCATATTTTCAGCAAATGACCAACCTACTCGCCCAGAAATGCGAATATTCGGTCCGTCTATCAATCCACAGCCAAAGTACCCAAGACTGCCTTCAATGTCCAATCGAAGACGGTTAAGTATACCTACTACAAGTGAGTGCTTGGCCATGGGATTTTGCATTACTATATGTCCATGTCCATCTTTCATCAGCTCACGTATTTTCAAATTGATTTCCTGAATTTCCATACCTTTGGCATCAAATTCAGCTTTTTTGTTGAAATCAACTTCATAGCCATTGTAGGGATAAAAATAGTT
>JAKUPZ010000035.1 GCA_022449765.1 Dehalococcoidia bacterium
GAATTATTAACCGCATTGTAGCACTGTAAAATGACACAACAATCCGCGGAAAACATTGGGAAACCTTGAACTTTTAATAGTAAAAGTTGTATATCATATACATATTTATATAATATATAGATTATATACAACTAAGGATAATTAATGTCTTCTTCTCGTACTTTCGATTTCTCAACTAGGTCTATCGCATCTTTTTCCGCAAGGCACGCATGGTGGGTGGTAGGCATATGGGTCGCACTGGTTGCTTTTGCAATTTTCATTCAGACGGCGTACCTGTCGGACGCTTTGACTACAGAATTTGATTACAGTCATGAACCAGAATCAACTTTAGGTGCGAAATTACTCGAGACCAAATTGCGGGGCCCACGTTCAATCAACGAAGTCGTAATAATAAAATCGGAGACCCTAAATATTGACGATCGAATTTTCAGAGCTCAGGTCGATTCAATATATGCTTACCTGTTGGGCCAGGGCGATTCGGTAATTTCAGGGGCTACAAATTATTACTTAAATGCTGATCCATCACTTGTTGCTCCTAGCAGAGATGCGACATTAGTTCCTTTTCAGATGGCAGGAGAATTTAAAGAGGCAACTGTAAACATTGAGCCCATTATCGAATTTATTGCAGAAGCCAATGAAGAACCTGATTTTACTGTGTATATCGTCGGAGAGGCCAGCTCTGCTTTCGAAAATAACGAACTTTCTGAGAAGGAAATCCAGCAAGGCGAGATTTTTGGGATACCTACGGCGTTATTAATTCTACTAGCATTATTTGGAGCAGTTGTAGCGGCGGTGGTTCCCTTGATTCTTGCAGCAATATCCATAGTAATTGCATTAGCTGCTACTGCAATTGTAGGGCAAATAATCCCCCTAGTGTTTTTCGTGACGCTAATGATAACAATGATCGGGCTTGCAGTAGGTATCGATTACGCTCTAATTGTCGTGTCTAGGTTTCGAGAAGAACTTGCAAAGGGCCGTAGCAAATCAAGAGCCATAGAAATAACGGGAAGTACCGCGAATCGAACAGTTTTCTTTAGCGGAATGACAGTTGTCTTAGCTCTACTTGGTATGTTGATTATTCCAACTAATATATTTCAGTCCCTGGGGATAGGGGCAATTTTGGTAGTGATTTCTGCAGTTTGTGCAACCCTAACTTTGCTTCCTGCAGTCTTGAGTATTCTAGGAGATAAAATCAATTTTATGCGGTTACCGCTCGTCGGTCGTAATCTCAATAAGACCAATGAGGGAGGCGACAAAAGAGGGTTTTGGGATAGAACGACTCAATTAGTAATGCGCCATCCGATCATTAGCTTGTTTTTAGCAGGTGGTCTTATGCTCGGTTCAGCAGCACCGGTTGTTGATTTAAACACAGGGTTCAATGGACTGGATTCTCTTCCTAAGGACCTCCAAGTCAGGCAAGCATTTGACTTAATTGAACGCGAATTTCCTGGAGGTTTTGGCTCAGTTGCTCCAGTGGACATTGTTATTGAGGGTGATTTGTCCGATAAAAGTATCGCAAATGCAATTCAAGATTTTATGGAAACTATTTCACTTAATTCCATTTTCGCTGGAACTCCATCAGTACAGACTAATTCAGATCAAGACCTTGCCGTGATCACCACATTTTTTGCAGGAGCACCTGCAAGTGATCCCGCAGTGAAAATCATAGATCTATTGAGGAATGACTATATTCCGAACTCGTTTGGGAACGTTGATGCAAACGTGTATGTGACTGGTCAGAGTGCGTTCAATAAAGACTTCTTTAATACTGTAGATACTTACACCATATGGGTATTTGCTTTTGTGTTGGGACTAAGCTTCCTACTTTTGACAGTGGCTTTTAGGTCCATAGTTATACCAATAAAATCTATTTTCCTGAACCTCCTTTCTGTAGGTGCAGCTTATGGTTTGTTAGTACTGATTTTTATTCATGGCTATGGTGCAGATTTACTTGGTTTTGAAACTTCACCGTCGATAGAGGCCTGGATACCATTATTTTTATTTTCGGTATTATTCGGCTTGTCAATGGACTATCACGTGTTTTTGATAAGCAGGATAAGAGAGCGATTTGATTTAACAAACGACAATGCAGAGTCTGTTGCATACGGCCTAAGATCTACGGCAGGGTTAATAACTGGTGCAGCTCTAATTATGGTTGCTGTTTTTAGCGGGTTTGCAAGTGGAGATCTTATTGGCAATCAGCAAGTGGGATTTGGTCTTGCAATCGCGATTTTCTTGGATGCGACGATTGTTCGGTCAATTTTGGTTCCCTCAACTATGAAATTACTTGGAAAGTGGAATTGGTATCTGCCACCATGGTTGGAATGGTTACCAAAAGTTTCGGTGGAAAACTCGGAGATAGCAACAGAGGCTAAAGTAAATTAGCAGCTTCCGAGCGGTATGTTCCAAATTCGCTCCTTAGCGTGTCACAAATTTCACCAAGAGAGGTGTAAGCCTGAACACACTCAAGTATTGCAGGCATGACGTTTGTT